>MAXR01000216.1:0-1440 GCA_001751155.1 Desulfuromonadales bacterium C00003068
CTTCCGGATCCATGGAAGATACGCTGTTGATCGGCGACCACCTACTGGTCAATAAATTCATTTACGGCACTCAACTGCCCTTTATGGATGACCGTTTTCTTGCTTTGCGCGATCCTCAGCGTGGCGACATTATCGTTTTTGAATTTCCCATGGATGATGATAAGTCATATTTTCAGCGTCGCGATTTTATTAAGCGAGTAATCGGCATGCCCGGTGACCGAATCGAAGTTCGCAATAAACAGGTTCTCGTCAATGGAGAACCCTACAAATTGCCGCAGGAGATACATAAGGAACTTGATATTATTCCGGGTAACCTGCAACCAAGGGATTTCATGGGACCCATTGAAGTGCCTGCCGGCCACTATTTTGTCATGGGTGATAACCGGGATCGGTCGTTCGATAGCCGTTTTTGGGGCTTTGTACCTGAACAAAAAATTAAGGGGTTGGCCTTTATCAAATACTGGTCATGGAGCCGGGATAAGAATTTGCCGAGATGGAATCGCATCGGCCGTCTTATTAACTAGTGTCCATCCGGCGTTTCCGGATGGTCAATAACTAGTAACGAGCCAAAGAAATATCAAGTTTTGCCGTTGACCACTGCGGGGGAATCTGGTAAGTTTGACCGAATTTCGACGAAATCAATATACCTTTTAAGTTGATCCGAGAGGTTAGCAAAGGTGGCAGGGCATTGGTACAATATACGACAAGTGATTTATCCAAGTACCTTTTCGCTTTAGAGCGAGAGGGTACTTTTTTTGTATCCAATCTCTAACCTAGGAGTATCGGCGCATGGCCGCACGGGAAACCGTCATACTGGATCAACCGGCGATAAGCCGGGCTCTGACCCGCATTGCTCATGAGATTCTGGAACGCAACAAGGGGACTAAAGACGTCGCTCTAGTCGGTGTAGTGCGAGGTGGAGACCATCTTGCTCGTTGCCTGCAACAACGCATCCTCGAAATTGAGGGCGTAGAGCTGCCTCTTGGCACCGTGGATATCACCATGTATCGTGACGATCTCGCTTCTCGCGGCTCGTTACCGGTGGGAAAAACTGAGCTGCTTTTTCCCCTGGAGAATAAACGCATTGTGCTTGTCGACGATGTGCTTTTCACCGGCCGCACTATTCGTGCAGCGATGGATGCCTTGATAGACATCGGTCGACCACGCTCAATCCAATTAGCTATCCTAGTCGACCGAGGCCACCGAGAACTACCGATTCGCCCTGATTATATTGGTCGTAATGTACCCACCTCGGTTGCTGAGAAAATTGAAGTTCAGTTCAGCGAAGACCATGAACCGGTCGAAGTGCGAGTAGCCAAACCTTGATATATGGCACATTGGCCACTCATGGCAGTGAATTAGTTTTAACGGGCGATAACCACCCGTAACAGGAGGTCCCCATGTCCTTTGGACACAAACATATTCTCGGGATTGAACAAC
>MAXR01000216.1:1505-2132 GCA_001751155.1 Desulfuromonadales bacterium C00003068
CGGCAAGACTATCATCAATATATTTTTTGAAGCCAGCACCCGTACCAGGACCTCCTTTGAGATTGCCGGTAAGCGCCTGTCCGCCGATACAGTCAATATCAGTGCCTCGACATCGGCAGTGGTAAAGGGAGAGACCCTTGAGGATACGGCTAAAAACCTCGAAGCCATGCACCCCGATATAATCGTTATGCGTCATGGTCATTCTGGAGCTCCTCATTATCTGGCTGAGCGCTGTGGTTTTTCTGTGGTCAATGCAGGCGACGGCGCCCATGAGCACCCAAGCCAGGCACTACTCGACCTGATGACCATACGTCAGGAGAAGGGCACTATCAGCGGTCTAACCGTAGCCATTGTAGGCGATATTGCTCACAGTCGTGTAGCCCGGTCCAATATTTATGCTTTAAAGAAAATGGGCGCCACTGTTCGATTGGCTGGACCCAGAACTTTGCTGCCTACAGAGATCGAGCGCCTCGGTGCCGAGGTCTATACAGATATGAATGCCGCATTGGATGGAGCCGATGTGGTTATGATGCTTCGCATTCAGCAGGAACGACAGGGTAAGGCCCTGTTGCCTTCGAATCGAGAATATAGCCGGTTTTATGGCCTTAACCCTGACAACCTTAAACG
>MAXR01000216.1:2250-2408 GCA_001751155.1 Desulfuromonadales bacterium C00003068
GAAAATGGAGTGGCGGTTCGCATGGCCCTGCTTTATCTGGTCTCCGGCGGTGAGCAATTAGCCGAACAGAGCGCTTGATATATTTTCAACACATCACCAACTGGGGTAGACCATGAAAATTCTTATAAAAGGCGGTCGCCTGATAGACCCGGCCAACG
>MAXR01000216.1:2437-2993 GCA_001751155.1 Desulfuromonadales bacterium C00003068
TTGGCACTGACCTGGATTCTGGCGATGCCCAAATACTCGACGCAACAAACCGGCTTGTGGTTCCTGGGCTGATCGATGTCCATGTTCATCTTCGGGAACCCGGTTATGAATATAAGGAGGACATCCAATCCGGTGTCCGCGCTGCGGTGGCAGGGGGCTTTACTTCTGTAGCCTGTATGCCAAATACAGATCCCGTGAACGATAATAAGACCGTTACAAGTTATATTTGTCAGCGAGCCGCCGAGGCGGCGTTGGCCACTGTTTTTCCGGTAGGTGCCATAACGAAAGGCCTCAAGGGCGAATCCTTATCTGAAATGGGGCAATTACGCGAAGCCGGATGTGTAGCGGTAACCGACGATGGTCGTCCGGTAGATAACGGTGAAATCATGCGCCGGGCTATGGAATATGCCAGTTCTTTTGATCTGCCGGTCATCAGCCATGCTGAAGACCTGTCTGTGGTAGCTGGTGGTGTTATGAACGATGGTTTTGTTGCAACCGAACTTGGCTTAAAGGGAATACCCTGGGTAGCTGAAGATGCCATGGTCGCACGAGATGT
>MAXR01000216.1:3065-3565 GCA_001751155.1 Desulfuromonadales bacterium C00003068
GCCGTAGAAATCATTCGAGCTGCGCAAAAGCGTGGAGTGGCCGTAACAGCCGAGGTCACACCTCATCATTTCATCCTGACTGAAGAAGCAGTACGCGGCTATGACACCAACGCCAAGATGAACCCCCCTTTACGTAGCGCCGATGATGTCGCGGCGGTGAGGGAAGGGCTTGCAGACGGCACAATCGGCGTTATCGCCACCGATCATGCGCCCCACCATCGGGACGAGAAGAATGTTGAGTTTAATATCGCATTGAACGGTATTGTCGGACTTGAAACAGCATTGCCTTTAACCCTGCGTCTGGTCGAAGAAGGGGTACTGCCTTTGGCTGAGGCTGTGGCCCGACTAACTTGCGGTCCAGCCCAAGCTCTCAATTTATCCCGAGGAACCCTTACCGTTGGGGCCGTAGCCGATGTGACCATTATCGACCCCGACTGTGCTTGGACTTTACAGGCTGAAGAACTGTTGTCAAAGAGCAAGAACACCCCCTTTGACGGATG
>MAXR01000217.1:0-714 GCA_001751155.1 Desulfuromonadales bacterium C00003068
AGCATCTTTTACCGTCAACGAGAACGCTGCTTCTGATAGCCCTAAAACATTACCCAGTGTTGGTACAAAGTCGCCAAGAGTTTGACTAAAGAGTCCCGTTTCTTTCAACGATGCCCCCTTCGGTGCAACAGCTTTCAACGGTGTTCCAGCAATCACTTTTGCGAGGGCTTCCTCAGCGTGTTGCTGTGCTAGAACGACAGACTCACCGTTTAGCAGCTCAACTTCAACGATTGCTTTGACAACAGAAAGTTCAGGGATGTGCGTCTCTTTGATCTCTGCAACTTCGCAAATGTAGATTCCAGCAGCACCTCGAACAGGGGCAATCAAACTAGCCGCTTGAGTTGAGAATGCGCGCTGAGTTAAATTTTCATTCACGCCAATCGCTGGAATTGCTACAGCACGTTGAAATAACCCAGTCTCAACGACAGTAAGATTTAAGCCCTCAGCAATTGTCGCCAGCGATCCCGTTTTACGATTGACATTATAAGCGTCCATCGCATCTTCATAGGCGAGGCGTTCTGACTCCTCAGAGATTAATGCTTCTTTCACCTCAGCCTCAACATCAGCCAACGCCTTAAAGCCAGCTTCGATATGGCCCTGACCTTTAATGATATGATAACCAAAACGACTTTTAACGACAGCACTCAATTCACCCGCTTGCAGAGCAAAAGCTGCCTCTTCAAAGGTTGGGTCCATCGCACCACGAGCAAAAAA
>MAXR01000217.1:762-15392 GCA_001751155.1 Desulfuromonadales bacterium C00003068
CCCGCCTGTGCTTTTTCCAGAACCGATGTCGCTAACGCTTCACGTGCAGTTACGGTTGCTTCATCAGCATCGGCAGAAACCATAATAAGAATATGTGCTGCGGCAACCTGTTCTTGAATTTCAAATTGAGACAGATGACGCTCATAGTAGCGTTGCACCTCGGCCTCATCGACAACAACCTCATTACGGTACTGATTGCGGTCAAGCTGAACAAAACTCAGTGCNNNTGGTGGTCGGCATAATATGTATCAACCTGCTCATCACTAAGCTTAATCTGGTCGCGAAAGACACCGGCGGCAAAAGGAACATATTCCAAATTGATTTTTTCATTCAAACGACGGAATTCATTGGCAACATCTTCATCGCTGACAACAACGCCATCCTCAAGGGCTTGACGCGTCATTTGTACCAATATTTGCTGCTCTTGCATCTGCTCAAAGAGTTCAGGCTTCAAGCGCTGGTAGGTTAAAACTGAAAGATATTGCTGTTTATTAAAAGTGCCATCCACTTGAAATGCTGGAACTGCAGCAATGGATTGAACCAATTCCTCTTTTGAAACACTGAGGTTAAGGCGATCCGCTTCTTGCAGCAGCAATGTTTGATCAATAAGAGTATTGATTGATTGCTCGGCTAAGCGTAATTGGCGTTCCATCTCTGGGGTAAAGTTTTGACCATAAATATTACGGTAAAAATTAGTCATACTATTATAGGTGCTTTTAAACTCATCAAAGCTGATTTCAGTTCCATTGACCTCGGCAGCAACGGTGAACTCACGAGTTTGCTCGTTACCCTTTCCCCAAACAAGAAAAATAGTACCGATAAATGTAGCGATAATGACCCAAAAAACAACTTGGACGACGGTGGTTTTCTGCTTCTTACGAATCAGATCGAGCATAAAAAATATTCTCCTTGGGGAACGCGAAATTTCTAACAAAAAACAGCCTCGCATACTACGTTAAATGTCATCAAAAATGCAATAGTTTTTCCTGAGCCCCTCCTTGTTTACCCTTGAGAATAAGCCTTCTTTCTGTTACGTTGATTTACTTAATCGTTACCAGAAAACTCACAGAAGGAAGTGTGACTATGTTTAACCTACTAAATTCCCTATGGGGTCTCTTTTCTAATGACTTAGCCATTGATCTTGGTACCGCCAACACCCTCGTATATCTTAAGTCTAAAGGGATCGTGGTCAGCGAACCTTCAGTTGTTGCCGTGCAAAAAGATTCTTCGGGCAACAGAAAAGTACTCGCCGTTGGTACTGAAGCAAAAAAAATGCTTGGCCGTACTCCGGGCAGCATTGTTGCTATCCGACCGATGAAAGATGGTGTCATTGCTGATTTTGACATCACCGAAGAGATGCTCCGTTACTTTATTCATAAAGTACATAACCGCAAAGCGCTTGTTCGGCCACGTATTGTCATCTGCGTCCCTTCTGGAATCACTCAAGTTGAAAAACGAGCGGTTAAAGAATCCGCTGAATCAGCTGGCGCTCGTGAGGTTTACCTAATCGAAGAGCCGATGGCAGCGGCCATTGGTGCGGGTTTACCCATCACTGAAGCCAACGGCAACATGATCGTCGATATTGGCGGCGGCACAACCGAAGTCGCGATCATCTCATTAGCTGGTATCGTTTACGCGCGCAGCGTCCGTGTCGGCGGTGACAAATTAGATGAAGCGGTTACGCAATATATCAAACGTAAATACAACATGCTGATCGGTGAAAGAACAGCCGAGCAGATTAAAATTGAAATTGGCAGTGCCTTTGTTGGTGAAGAAATTTTGGAAATGGATGTCAAGGGTCGTGACCTCGTCACTGGCATTCCACGCACACTTAAAATCAACTCTGAGGAGATTCGAGAGGCGTTGGCTGAAACGGTCAATGCCATTGTCGAAGCCGTGCGCGTAGCCTTAGAGCAAACACCTCCAGAACTCGCGGCTGACATTGTTGATCGCGGCATTATTTTAGCGGGTGGTGGGGCGTGCCTTAAAGGTCTCGACCAACTGTTACGCCAAGAGACAGGTCTACCCGTCGAGATTGCTGACGACCCCCTGTCTTGTGTTGTTCTCGGTTCAGGGGCAGTTCTAGACGAGCTGGACCTGTTACGCCGCGTAACGATTGCATCATAGCGTTGAACGTGTAAATCACGTGAATGGCCCTGCTTGTTGGCAGGGCCATTTCGCTCATCAAACACCCCACAGCTATGCTGGCCTCACATGCTGGATTTTTTAAAAAAACATCGAACAGCACTTCTTTTTACGAGCATATTTGTATGCGCTCTGCTGGTCTACTCCAACAGTTTGCGCCAGCAAAACAAAACGACCTTATTCGAGCGCGGCATTTTACAGCTCACCAGCCCCTTTTATCAAATCCTCGACAACAGCCAGAATGAAGTCACACTGCTATGGAACAACTACATCAATCTGATTGATGTTCGGCAAAATAATGTCACTCTCAATCAACGAGTTCGCCAACAACGTCAGCAGCTACTCCAATTACGTGAAGTGGCTCAAGAGAATAGCCGTCTGCGCAAACTGCTTAACTTTCACGATAGTGCTAACGCCCCTGAGCTGCCAGCGCGAGTTATCGCTGTCGATGCCTCAAGCTGGTTTCGAACCATCACCATCGATAAGGGAACACGCGATGGACTACGCGATGGACTTGCTGTTGTCGTTGCCGAAGGGATTGTTGGCCGCACAATCAAATGCTCCAGCCACTCCTCGCGGGTGTTATTAGCCAACGATGCCGCCTCTGAGATTTCAGCCCTAATTCAACATAATCGCACCCGTGGCGTAGCGCGCGGCAAAGGCACCACCCTTACCCTCAATTATGCGTTACGCAGCAAAGATGTCCAGACCGGTGATGTGGTCATTACGGCAGGAACAGGTGGAATTTTCCCCAAAGGGTTACCCATCGGCACCATTACCAATATCATTAAGCACGATTACGGCTTATTTCAAACCCTTGAGATCACACCCAGTGTCGATTTTTCGCGGCTTGAGGATGTGTTGGTTGTCCTTGGTGAATCAAAATGAAGCGGCTAGTGTTCTATCTTTTCGCTGCTATCTTCTTAATCCTAGTGCAAACATCCACATTGCCCCTTTTTTTTGGCTTAACACTGCGTCCAGATTTAATCTTACTGCTCGTCCTTTATATTGGCCTCAATGAATCCCCCATTGCGGGAGCTTTCTATTCATGGTTTCTTGGCTGTGTTCTTGATGTTTTTTGCGGGATGACATTAGGATTAAACGGAATGATACTGTTGCTTATCTTCTGTGGGACCTACATGGTTGGTCGGCAACTGAACCTTAAAAATGATCTAGTAATGTTGGTCGCCACCACCTTTGGCACGATAAGCAATTCACTATTACTCATTTTGACACTTCTATTTTTTTCAGAACAGAGACAAAGTACCACCCTCATTTTAAACGGACTGCCAGCACAACTAGTTATTAACTTAGTAACAGTCCTAAGTGTCACGTTACTACTATCAGCGATCCGAACTCGCTCCCGATACAACAAACGAAAAACTTCCCACCAAGGGCTGAACATATGGCATTAAATAGCCCACAACCTGATGATTCAAGCCGAAAACGACGCTTTGAATGGCTAGCGTTAGCGGCGATCTTTTTTTTCTCGCTGCTCGGTATCCGCCTATGGTCACTTCAGATTATCTATGGCGACCAATACCAAACATTGTCGCAAAAAAATCGCACCCGTTATATCCCTATTGCCGCACCACGTGGGCCAATTTACGATCGCGACGGACTGCTATTGGTTGACAATCGTCCAGCGTTCACCGTTTCGGTGTTGCGCCAAGAGGTCACTGACAAAGAGCAACTGCTCACACGCTTAGCCAGCTACTTAAACGCTGATTGGCACCAACTCGATGCCGACTGGAACAAGCGCCGCTATTACCCACAATATCGCCCTATCCCTTTAATGCGTGACGTAGATCGGAAAACGGTTGAGCAACTTTCAGAGAACTCCATCGACCTCTCAGGCATGTTGATTGAGGTGCAGCCGATGCGCGCCTACCCTTACCATGAAGCAGCAGCTCATCTCTTCGGCCACATCGGTGCCATTACAGAGAAGGAATTAACACAGCAACGTTACAGTGACTATCATGCGGGTGACTTCATCGGCAAAAGTGGTATAGAAAAGCACCTTGAACCGTACCTACGCGGCATTGCCGGTGAAAAGCTGGTTGAAGTTGACGTGAAGGGTAAAAAGCTGCGCCAACATCAGGTGCGACCACCGTTACCCGGCAAGAGTGTTTTTCTCACCCTAGATCGTAGCTTACAACTTCAAGCCGAGCAGGCCTTTGGCGACCAATCAGGTGCTGCTGTTGTCCTCGATGTCAACAATGGTGATATTTTAGCGATGGTGAGCCGACCAGCATTTGACCCCGCACTCTTTGCCCACGGTATCAGCAACGAACAGTGGCAAGCTCTGGTCAACAACCCCGACCACCCGCTTCAGGCCAAAGCGATCAGCGGACAATACCCACCGGGTTCAACGTATAAGATGGTTACCGCCCTCGCAGCCCTCCAAGAAGGGGTGATTTCACCTAAGGACCTCATCGATTGCGAGGGCCGAACAACGGTAGGTAATCGTTCATTTCGCTGCTGGAAAAAAAGGGGTCATGGGCCCACCAACCTCAAAAAAGCGTTACGGGAAAGTTGCGATGTTTGGTTCTACAAAGTTTCACAGAAACTTGGTATCGAGCGGATGTCGGCAATGGCACGCAAACTTGGACTCGGTCGCTCTTACGATCTACCGCTGGATAATGAACAACCAGGACTTATCCCAGACAAAACATGGAAGCGTAACCGCTACAATGCCCCGTGGTATAAAGGGGAAACGGTGATTGCTGCAATTGGTCAAGGATATGTCCTCACCACGCCATTGCAACTCGCCGTTATGACCTCAACCATTGCCAACGGTGGCACGCTTTACCAGCCGCATCTGATTAAGCGCATTGAAGAGTTTGACGGCCAAATTTTGCAACAAACCGCTCCCCATGTATTACACGATTCAGATCTAAACCAACAAGACTTGCGTTATGTAAAAAAAGGGATGGAAGAGGTGGTTAACCACCCACGAGGCACGGGTAAATCGAGCGCACTCAAAGATGTTGTTGTTGCAGCAAAAACAGGAACAGCGCAAGTAGTTCGTCTTAAAGATGACCCTGTTGATGGTGAGGTGGCGGACATTGAAGAGATCGCTTATCGCCATCGTGATCACGCCCTGTTCGTGGCCTACGCGCCAGCAGAAAAACCACAAATAGCCGTTGCGATTATCGTTGAGCACGGCCAACATGGCGGTAGTGCTGCGGGTCCCATTGCCAAACAGATTTTCACCCATTACTTCGAAACCCAACATGCAGCTCAACAACCAACTGTACCCCCCGGAGAGTCCGATGTTTGATCGCCGACTAGTAGCTAGTTTTGATTGGGTATTACTCGCCTTAGTGTTGTTAGCCGCAGCGATTGGCATTGCCAACCTGTATAGTTCTACATCATCGTGGAACCTTAACGGATTGCCAATTTACATGAAGCAAACGTATTGGCTGGCCATTGGATTTTCTATCGCCATCACTTTAACTGTCCTTAGCTATCGGCACCTAGAACATATGGCAACGATCACCTATATCGGTTGCGTTTCGTTGCTCGCCTCGGTTTTAATTTTTGGTAAAACGAGTATGGGGGCCACCCGTTGGATCGATCTTGGCGTATTCAACTTACAACCCAGTGAAGTGATGAAGGTGGTGATTATTATCGCCCTAGCTGCCTATTTCAGCCAACATGAGTCAACTGAAGGTTATCGCCTCAGCGAATTAATCGCACCAGGGTTATTATTAAGCGTTCCTGTTATTTTGACCATGAAACAACCTGACTTAGGCACAGCCATGCTATTGCTTTTTATCGGCACAACCATGGCTCTGTTTGCTGGCATTCGCCGCTATGCACTGACCATTCTAGGCCTGTTAGCCAGTTGCGCCATGACAGGCGGCTGGTTTCTTCTTCACGGCTACCAGAAGGATCGAATTCGAACCTTTCTCGATCCCGAGCGCGACCCTCTCGGCACGGGTTACCACATCATTCAATCCAAAATTGCAGTGGGCAGTGGTGGCTTATGGGGCAAAGGTTTTATGCAAGGAACCCAATCGCAACTCTCTTTTCTTCCCGAACGCCACACTGATTTTGCTTTTTCCGTTTTTGCCGAGGAGTGGGGGCTCTTTGGCTGCATTTTACTACTCGCTCTTTATCTCGCTATCGTGCTGAGAGGGATCAATATTGCTCGTAAAGCTGATTCAAGTTTTGGTATGTATCTCGCCATTGGTATCACAGCGATGATCTTCTGGCACATTATCGTTAATCTGGGGATGGTCATTGGCTTGCTGCCCGTGGTCGGCGTTCCATTGCCACTGTTCTCCTACGGTGGCACCAGCATGGTAACAACGATGATCGGCTGTGGTCTTCTTCTCAATATCAGCATGCGCCGTTTTATGTTTTAGAAAGATTGCCACAACCACATTAAAGCAGTATCATCACTCAACTTCTTGCACCCTTATGATTGCTCCGTGATGAATACTTGGCTCAAACAACTACCAAATCAAGGTATCTGGCTGACGCTGATAGGTTACAGTAGTGGTATAATGCTCAGTGCGGCACTCCCCACAACGCACCACCTCCTCAACCACCCTTTTGCGCTCTCCATAGCCCTAATCTTTTTACTTTACAGCACCAGCAAACGGCAATCTCTCCCACTATGGCCAATCATTGCAGTTCTAAGCTTGATGATTGGCTTTTGTGCTTACGCCATATCAATCAGGCCGCCAGCGGAAACGACCGACCTATCAGAATTCGCCAACAATCAATTTGTCACCATTACGGCAACCGTCATTCGAATCGAGCCACAACAGGGGCGTTGGCGCATGGATGTCACGATGGAGAAAATTGCCCACCACCAACAACACACCGCACAGGTGGTTGGCAACCTGCGTGTTCAAGTAGGTCGCAAACAAAAAGGGCTGATTAAACCATCGCCACGCACCAACACCGTCCTACCCGGTGAACGCATCACCTTTAGAGCAAAGCTGCGCAAACCAAGGCAATACGGCCTACCGGCTGAGTTTAATTATCCGCAGCATCTGGCGCGGTCGCATATCTATATGACAGCATTTGTCGATCAAGAGGAGAGCATTGTACGCTTACCGCAGCAAACCGAGCCTTCACTACATTGCCACATCGAACGGTGGCGAACCTCATTAGGTGATCAAATTTCTGTATCATATTCACCTCAACAAGCTGCCTACCTGCTCAGTTTAACCCTCGGCCAAAAATCACGGTTTTCTCCAGAGCAGCGCGAAAAGTTAGCCAACTATGGGATCTCGCACCTTTTTTCAATTTCAGGTCTGCACCTTGGCCTCATTGCCTCACTGATCTATCTACTATTGAATCGACTTTACCGCACCAGTGAGCAGCTCATGCTATGGCTGCCCGCGCAGATGGCGGTGCCCCTGCTAACCCTACCGCCACTGTTATTCTATTTATCTCTTAGCGGCAGTGCGCTACCCACTATACGAGCAGCCCTACTCACAGGCATTACCGTTGTTGCGCTGATCAGTTATCGCGCAACGCCGCCGTTAACTCTACTCGCTCTGGTCGCGACAGCCATCCTTGCCTACGACCCATTAGCACTTTTTTCGGCATCGTTTCAACTCTCCTTTGCGGGTGTCGGGGCACTCATTTATTGTCTAGCTAACAAAAAAAGAGGTGCCAGCACTGCCGGCAAAAAGTGGTTAATCGTCCCCCTTACGGCAACAATTATTGCTACCATTGCCACCACCCCCATTGCACTATGCCATTTCCATACCTTTGCTCCAGCTGGCGTACTGTGCAACATGATCGCCATCCCGCTCATCGGTATTCTAACCGTGCCAATGGCGCTTGTCGCCACCTTGATATTACCCATACTCCCGCAGCTTTCCTTAACGCTCTTCGACGGCTGCCTATGGATAATTGACACTACGCTAAACCTATCAAGCTCCATCGCTCAAGGGCCACTAGCAGGAACATTTATCTACTTAAGCCCAACTCAGCACGGAGCACTCATACTGCTGGCGCTAGCGACGTTAACCCTCATTGTCGGCTTAAGACAACGCACACTTCTGCTACTTTGTGCCAGTGCTGCAATGCTCATAGCACCGTATTTTTACGCAGCACCAGCGCCCCTCGAACTCACCCCTTTCAGTGTCGGTCAGGGTGAGTCACTGCTACTTCGTCTTGGCAAACAAAAGAGCTATCTGATTGATGGTGGCGGATTTTATAGTCAATCGTTTGATGTCGGCAAACAACTCCTCGCCCCAGCACTTGGCTCTCTGGGGGTCAAACATTTAGATGCGGTGATTCTTAGTCATGACCATCCCGATCATCGTAAGGGACTCATACACATCCTGCGCCATTTCAACGTCGAACAATTTTGGAGTTCCATCCCTGTTAACCAACTGCACTGGAGCCTACAAAAGGTGCTGAGCGAGCAAAACATTCCAACACGACTGTTTACGGCCAACTGGACAAACATTGCGCTAGAGAGCGAAACACGGTTGGACATCTTTGTTCCACCAGATGATACAGCGAAAATGAACGACCGCTCCTTAGTTGTTCTCGCACGTTACAAAAACGATGGCATTCTGCTAACTGGTGACCTAGAGCATCATGGTGTGACACAACTCCTTGATGGCCCGCTATTGTCACCCGTTACAGCGCTAAAACTTCCCCACCATGGCAGTCGGCGTTCACGGCCCCACGCTCTCGTTCAAGCAACTCAGGCAAAAATTGCAATCGCCAGCGTTGGCTTTAACAACTCATATCACTTTCCTCACCCTGAAACCCTTGCCGCACTCAATGAAAACCAAACTACACTAATTCGCACCGACCGCGATGGAACAGTACGGTTGAAGAGTTGGGGGTTCGGCTGGCACCAACAGTCGTTAGCTCAACCTTAACATTTAAATTTTTCAAAAAAAAAGGCCCACCAATTGGCGGGCCTTTTTAATGGATCAATATCTGACAGAGAAGAAAACCCTCTGTCAATCAACGCACTTTACATCGCGTCGATAATTGCGTTCAATGTTGCACTTGGGCGCATTGCCGCAGCAACTACCTGTGCGTTAGGCTTGTAGTAACCATCAATATCAACAGGCTGGCCTTGTGCAGCAAGCAGCTCCTCGTTGATCTTCGCCTCATTGGCCACAAGATCAGCAGCTACTTTAACAAACTTGGCTTTCACGTCAGCATCGGTGTCTTGAGCAGCAAGAGCTTGCGCCCAATACAGACCAATATAGAAGCTACTACCACGGTTGTCGATCTCATTGACCTTACGAGAAGGTGCTTTTGCATTTGAGAGATAACCCGTTACTGCCTCATCAAGGGTATCAGCAAACAATTGAGCCGTTGCATTACCTGTAGATGTAGCAACTTGCTCCAAAGATGGAACCAGAGCACAATACTCACCGAGTGAATCCCAACGCAGGTGACCTTCTTTGAGGAACTGCTCAACGTGCTTAGGAGCACTACCACCAGCACCAGTCTCAAACACACCGCCACCTTGAAGCAGGGGTACGATAGAGAGCATACGAGCACTTGTACCCAGCTCTAAAATTGGGAACAGGTCAGTCAAGTAGTCACGCAGTGCATTACCTGTACAAGTGATCGTATTTTCGCCGCGGCGACTACGCTCACATGCGAGTACCATCGCATCATCAGGAGTCATGATACGAATATCAAGACCTGCAGTATCGTGATCCTTAAGGTAGGTTTCAACCTTCGCGATCAGTTGAGCATCGTGAGCACGCTTAGGATCAAGCCAGAAACAAGTAGGTACGCCCTCTGCTTTAGCACGGGTTACTGCCAACTTGACCCAGTCACGAATCGACTCGTCCTTAGTTTGGCAAGAACGGAACACATCACCAGTTTCAACTGTTTGCTCCAGTAATACACTACCAGTTGCATCATCAAGAACCTGAATTTTACCATCGCCAGGAGCAAAGAAAGTCTTATCGTGTGAACCGTACTCCTCAGCTTTTTTAGCCATAAGGCCAACGTTGGAAACAGCACCCATTGTTGCTGGATCGAACTGACCATTTTTCTGGCAATCTTCAATAACAGTTTGATAAATTGTTGCATAGCTACGATCAGGAATCACAGCGATAGTATCTTGCAGCGCGTCTTGAAGGTTCCACATCTGACCACCATCACGAACAACAACTGGCATGGAAGCATCAATGATTACATCGTTAGGTGCATGCAGGTTGGTGATCCCGTTACGCGAGTCAACCATTGCCACGGCAGGACTGGTCTTGTAGACCTCCATAATTGCAGCTTCGATCTCTTCACGTTTGGCATCTTCCAAGCGGTCAAGTTTGGCATATACATCGCCGAGACCATTACTGATATTAACCCCAATTTTATCAAAGTCAGAACCGTACTTTGCAAATACATCCTTATAAAAAACCTTGACGCACTGACCGAAGATATAAGGGTCAGAGATTTTCATCATTGTTGCCTTGAGGTGCAACGAAAACAACACGCCCTCTTTTTTGGCAGCTTCGATTTGTACGGCAAAAAACTCGCGCAATGCAGCCATGTTCATGGAAGAGGAATCGAGAACCTCACCAGCTAGCATTGGGTGGTTTGCTTTAAGAACTTGCTCACTGCCATCGTTGCCAACAAACTTGTAAGTAACCGTGGCATCCTTATCAAGCGTTAGTGAAGTCTCACTGCCGTAAAAGTCGTTATCGCTCATGTGCGCGACACGTGTTTTAGACACTGCAGGCCAGGGCTTCATCATGCGATGTGGATTGGTTTGAGCAGATTTCTTAACAGAAGCCGCTGCACGACGATCAGAGTTACCTTCACGCAATACCGGGTTTACCGCAGAACCGAGGCATTTAGCATAACGAGTTTGCAACTCTTTTTCAGCATCATTTTGTGGCTCTTCTGGATAAGAAGGGACATCATAGCCCTTACCTTGTAGCTCTGCGATCGCTTCTTGAAGCTGAGGAATAGAAGCACTTACGTTAGGAAGCTTAATGATGTTTGCTGTAGGATCTTGAGTCAGTTCACCTAATTGAGTTAGATAATCAGCTACTTTTTGATCATCTTTTAGTGCGTCAGGGAAATTAGCAAGAATACGTCCAGAAAGGGAGATGTCACGTGTCTCAACATCAACACCTGAACCCTTGAGGAATTTCTGTACAATAGGTAGCAACGCGTAAGTCGCTAACGCTGGTGCTTCATCAATTTCTGACCAAATAATCGTTGACATGTTCTCTCCTTAAGATTGTTGATAACAACTCGCCTGAGGTCTAAGAAAAGGAGAGATAATCCCCTTACTCAGCCAAATTAATACGGTCTCAAGCATTGCAAATAACTGAAACAGGCTACTTCAAATCGCTGTATACAGTATGCAAAAGACCAACAGCTGTCAAGCAAAAACACCGCGAGACAAGCGGGCCCAGAGCTCGCCCTTAAGTCCTTGTCGTTAGGGACAAATCTTCCGTGAACACCAAGTCATAACAAACACATTTCAACAGGCCATCCATCACTCAAAACGGACAAAAACCTAGCACAATCAGCACATTAATCACGTCAGCAAAAAGCTCTTTTTCGCGCAACGACCAGAAAAGTTAACGATTAATCTTAATCTAGCAAAAGATGTCATCGCGCAATCAATCAACCTTTTTCTCACATCCCCCTTCCAATGGCCGCTTATTTACTGTATTAAGAGGGATTCCACTACAGAACCCACACTAAGAACAAATGTTTATCGGCTACCCCAAGCACAACCTGTAGTATTTTAAAATAAGGAGTTTCTTGTGAGTATTACTGGTATTAAAGGGATGAACGACATCTTGCCAGCCGATGTGGCAACATGGCAATTTCTAGAGCAAACAGCTCGCGATATTTTTGGCACCTACGGCTGTCAAGAGATTCGCGTGCCTGTCGTTGAAAAAACGGAGCTGTTCTGTCGTTCCATCGGTGAGACAACCGACATTGTTGAAAAAGAGATGTACACCTTTGACGATAAGAGTGACCACTCTCTGACCCTGCGCCCCGAGGGAACAGCCCCTGTTATGCGCTCATTCATCCAACACAAGCTATTCAATCAAGATCAAGTCACCAAGCTTTACTATATGGGGCCGATGTTTCGCTATGAGCGGCCACAAAAAGGTCGTTACCGTCAATTTCACCAAATTGGTGCTGAGATCATTGGTATCGATGACCCACGTATTGACGCCCAAGTACTGGCGATGCTCAGCCACTATTTTGAAGCGGTTGGTATTGATGATGTCAGCCTACAGATCAACTCACTTGGCTGCCCCGAGTGTCGACCCGGCTACCGCGCGACCCTTATCGAATTTTTACAGCAGCGCATGGAACAACTGTGCCCAGACTGCCAGCGCCGTTGCGCCAGCAACCCCCTGCGAGTCCTCGACTGCAAAGCTAAAGCATGCCAAGAGGCGACCGTTGGCGCCCCCTCTGTCCTCGACCACCTGTGCACAGACTGCGAAACACATTTCGCCTCGGTTCAAAAGCACCTCGATCTTATTGGCACACCATACAGTATTAATGACCGCATGGTGCGTGGCTTAGATTACTACACAAAAACAACATTTGAGATGATCACCAACAACCTCGGCTCACAAAATGCCGTGGCGGCTGGCGGCCGCTACGATGGCTTAATTGAGGACCTCGGCGGCCCATCATTACCCGGAATTGGTTTTGCTATGGGGGTCGAACGACTAGCACTGCTACTTGAGGGCAATGGCATCACGACCGCAACGCCCAAGCTCTTTATAGCGGCCATGGGAAGCGAAGCTGAAAACATGGCATTCAGCTTGCTCAACCAATTGCAGCATCACGGCATTCACGCTGAGATGGATTTCAGCGGCAAGAGCCTCAAGGCGCAATTACGCCGCGCCAATAAACTCAAGTGCAGCTACACCCTTTTTCTAGGCGAGAACGAACTTGCTGACGGCAACGCACAACTAAAGTGCATGAGCGACGGCGAGCAAACCGCTCTGCCACTCGAAGGTATTTTCGTTCAACTGCGCCAGTTACTTGACGCACCACTGTCAACATCGCTATAGTTGCTCACTTAACTTTAAACCTGTGCAAATAGAGTCAAGCACCAGCGAGACTCTTTGACATAAACTATTTTAAATTTTTACTATTGGAGGAAGACCCTTGAACGACGCACTCGGAAATTGGAAAAGGACTCATTACTGCGGTGATTTAACCAGCGACAACATCGGTAAAGAAGTTTGTCTCATGGGCTGGGTACAGCGTCGTCGTGACCACGGAGGGTTGATCTTTATTGACCTGCGTGACCGCGAAGGGATCACACAACTGGCACTTGACCCCGACCGCGACCCTGAAGCACACGCAAAAGCAGATAGAATTCGTAATGAGTTTGTCATCGCCGTCAAAGGGACCATCTCTCCACGCCCAGAAGGAACTATCAATCCAAAGATGAAAACAGGCGAAGTTGAGATGGAAGTCAGCGAACTACGCATCCTCAACACATCTAAGACACCACCATTCCTCCTCGATGACCACGTCGAAGTAGCGGAGAACATCCGCCTCAAGCACCGCTACCTTGACTTACGTCGTCCAGCGCTGCAAAAGAACATGATCTTACGCCACAATGTGACAAAAACGGTGCGAAACTACCTCGACGAAAACGGCTTTCTTGAGATCGAGACCCCCGTTCTCAATAAGAGTACCCCAGAAGGTGCTCGTGACTTCTTGGTCCCTAGCCGCGTTAACGGTGGCAACTTCTTTGCCTTGCCGCAGTCGCCACAACTATTCAAACAACTGCTAATGGTTTCAGGTTATGACCGTTATTGCCAAATTGTTAAATGTTTCCGCGATGAGGATCTGCGTGCTGACCGTCAACCAGAGTTTACTCAAATTGACTGCGAGATGAGCTTTGTTGATTGCGACGATGTCATCACCATCATGGAGGGGATGATTGCCCGCGTCTTTAAAGAGACTATTGGCGTAGATGTCCCTGCCAAAATGGCACGCATGACCTATGCTGAAGCACTCAATCGCTTCGGTGTCGACAATCCCGACCTCCGTTTTGATCTTGAACTGGTGGAATTATCGAGCATCGTCGACGGTTGCGGCTTTAAAGTATTTGCCGATGCGGTCAAAAATGGCGGTATGGTTAAGGCTATCAATGCCAAAAAGTGTGCGACATTCTCACGTAAAGATCTCGACAACCTTACCGACTTCGTCAAAATTTATGGCGCCAAAGGTCTGGCATGGGTCAAGATGACCGAAGACGGCTGGCAGTCACCAATTGGCAAATTCTTCACCCCTGAGGAACTTGAGCAGATCAACCAAGCGATGGACGCTGAAGTTGGCGACCTACTGATGTTTGTTGCCGACACCACTGCCATCACCAACGAAGCATTAGGTCGTCTGCGTGGCCACCTCGGCCAAAAACTCGGCTTAGCCGACAAAGACAATTATCAATTTGTCTGGATCACCGACTTCCCACTCTTAGAATGGGACGGCGAAACACGCCGCCACATGGCTGTGCACCACCCTTTCAC
>MAXR01000218.1:0-7383 GCA_001751155.1 Desulfuromonadales bacterium C00003068
AGGTAGGCTTCTTCCTCGGTTGTGTCATGAACCTGATGTACGCCGAAGTGTCACGCCAGACGGTGCGTGTTCTTGCCCATCAGGGCTTTGAGGTGATTACGCCAAAGGCGCAGAAATGTTGCGGTGCTCCGCACCTCACCGAAGGTGATCCTGAGACAGCCCGTAAGCTAGCCGCCAGCAATCTAGAGTTATTTATGGCTCAAGATGTTGATTATATTGTCACCGACTGCGCTGGTTGCGGTTCGGCCCTTAAAGAGTATGAGGAGATGTTGGCCAATCAATACGACAAGGAAACGCTGCATGCTTTCCGAGCCAAGGTACGCGACATCAGTGAATTCCTCGCCGAACAGGGCTTACGCAGCGACGATCTAATCCCACAAAATATCAGCGTGACCTATCATGAGCCATGTCACTTAGCCCATGCTCAACAGATCACCGCTGCGCCACGCACATTAATGAATGCTATTCCAGGCTTAGAGTTGCGAGAAATGAAGGAATCGAGTTGGTGCTGTGGTTCTGCCGCCACCTTTGGCCTTAAATACGTCAACGAAAGCCAGCAGATTTTAGATCGCAAGTTGGATCATGTTGCCGAAACCAAGGCTGATATTCTGATCACCGCTAACCCTGGCTGTCAGTTACAACTAGCTTGGGGATTGAAACAATCTGGTATGCCACAGCAGCTGTTGCATATTATGCAGCTGTTAGGGCAGGCGACGCCAGAGAAGTAATCGACCACATCACACCATAATAAATAAAGAGTTAGCTGGAGTTTTCCGCTAGCTCTTTTATTTTCGCTAAGCCGATCACTGGCCGACAAATTTTTATTTTCATGCGTTGATATTGTGTGGACAATGCGAAGCAATACGGCCTGCCAGGATTCCCCGACAGGCCGTAATGACTTTTATATTTTAAACAGAATCGACTCAAAAACCACCCTTTTCCAACAGCTGCGACATCTTCGCCTCGACCATCAACAGATGAGTCATCATCGCTTCACGGGCCCGCTTAGGATCGCGCCCAGCAATCGCCTCGACAATCGCCTTGTGTTGCTCTAATAGCAGTTCAGTATAGCCCTCTTTGCTGTAAAATTCACTCAGCGCTACCATGATCGTGGTATGAAATAACCCATAGATGGTGTTGAGAACATGCACCTGCAAGGTATTGTGAGTGGCTTCAGTGATGGTGACATGAAAACGGGCATCAATATCGGCATCCCAACCGCCGCTAGCCGCTTGTTCTTCCATAGTGTGACAGAGATCTTGCAACGTCTTGATCTCTTCTTCGGTAGCATTCTGCGCCGCCAGATAAGCCGACCACGACTCCAGCCCCATCCGTACTTCAACTAAGGCGTGCAATACCCGCGGAGATTTATCCTCAATCAACGATGCTAACGGATCGGCTATGGTGTTATCGGTCAGCGAACGAACATAGGTGCCACCGCCTTGTCGCGCCTCGACAAAACCCATCATCTCCAACGCCATCAACGCTTCACGCAGCGATGGACGACTTACCCCCAAAGCTGATGCCAAATCACGCTCGGACGGGATGCGATCTCCGGGGCTTAACTCTCCTTTTGCGATCAACTCTTTTATCTGACCAATAATTTCTTCAGAGATTTTTTTCGGACGAATCGGTTTAAATACAGTGGTCATACCAGCTCCATTACAGTGTTACGGCCTGGCCAACTTAGCATATATCAACAATTAAGAACAGATCAGTTATATACAAACATACAACCACTTTAATAAACTCCAGCAATAAATCATCCACTTAAATTTGGGCCAACAATAAATAGTTATTGACCATCAACAACTCGGTGGGCTATATCATTGGTTAATCAAGTGCCATAAAAGGCTGCTGTCCAAATTAACAATGGACAACAAAGGGAAGACGGTGTAAATCCGTCGCGGTCCCGCCGCTGTAACCAGTGACGAACATCACAACAACCACTGCTTTGAAGTATATAAAGTGGGAAGGCGTGATTAGTAGATTGACCTGGAAGCCAGAAGACCTACTTGATAATGTTTGCCAAATAGATCAGCCTTCGTGGATTAAGGACTATCTTTCTTTTCGCTATGTGTTTTTTGTCATCGTATTAAAAACATCGTGGTTTGGCAGCATTGCTCATAAATTAGTGGATGAAAAACGGCATCCCCGCAAACCCTTCACACGGTATTGCGGGGATTTTTTATTCGCTGCTTTTGCAGCCAGCTCACTTGCGAGGACAACAATGCGACACCAACGAATCACCGCTCTGTTTTTTGCAGTATTTATTCTGCTAAGCACCCTGCCCGCCCTAGCCAACGAAAATGGATCGAACCAGCAACTCAGCGCAGAGATGCAACGCCTCATTGAGCAGAAAGTTGATGAATTACTCGCTCAACGTCTTGCGGCAATTCAAACCGACGGACCTCACTCCATCGCTAAACCCACTGTCAGTAAAGGGGAACAGCATCAGATGGTTGAGGACGTGGTCCAGTCCCTCACTCTGAGCGGCGTAATTGAGGTGGAGGCCAACCACACTAAAGACTTTGACGGTAATAGCAGCAGTGGCCTCGAACTGGCCACCGTAGAACTGGCGATTGATGCTAAGGCCCACCCTTGGGTGCAAGGCCATGCGTTGTTTCTTTATGAAGAGGGTGACGATGACGATGTGGTGATCGACGAGGCGTTTATCACCATCGGCAATAGCGAAGAAACGCCTTTCTACCTCAGTGCCGGTCGGATGTATGTCCCCTTTGGTAACTTCGCCACCTTCATGATCTCTGATCCTTTAACCCTTGAAATGGCTGAAACTCAAGAGACTGCCGTTCAAGTTGGCTACGGATCAGAAAACTGGCACAGCGCACTCTATGCTTTTAACGGTGACACCAGCGAAGGTGACGACGATGATTCCAGCACCATTGAGCAATATGGTGCTCATGTGGGTTACAGCTTTGAAGAACAGAGCTGGAACATCGCCGTTGACACCAGTTACATCAGTTCGCTGTTCGACTCCGACCTATTAGCTGAAGAATTCGACACAGCTGCGACAGGAGACTACATCCCCGGTTTTGGCGTTCAAGGCGTACTCGGTATCGGCAATTTCACCCTGATTGGTGAGTATATTGCCGCCCTAGAAGATCTGGATATTGATGGGGATAAGATTAATCCTTACACCTTCAACCTAGAAGGGGCCATCGTTGTTGAACTGATGGGTCACGAAACAGCCTTTGCTTTGGCATGGCAAGGCAGCGAAGATTTGGTTGGAATTTTACCGGAACAACGGTTCATGGCCAGTGTTGGGATCAGCCTGTTTGAGGACACCGCTTTAACCCTAGAATACGCGTACGACCAAGACTATGACGAACATGACGGTGGCAGCGACGACAATAGTAAATCCCTCACCGCTCAACTAGCGTACGAATTTTAACGAACACAAGGAGTGACACAATGAAAAAAACATGGGCTATTCTTCTCTCTACCCTGTTACTGCTCGGCTGTGCTTTGAGTGCCTCGGCTCAGGACAAAACCGCTATTGTTTTAGCCGGTTTCGGCACCAGCTACCCGGCAGCACTGCAATCTCTCACCAATATTCAGGATAAAGTGCAAAAGGCCTTCCCTGAAGCTAAAGTGGAACTGGCATTTACCTCCAATATCATTCGTAAAATCTGGCACGAACGGCAGACAGACCTGGCGTTCCAAAAAGTCCACCCCGAAATCTCTAAGCAAATTCTGTACGTTCAGGGGCCATTGGCCACCATTGCCAATTTACAGGATGCCGGCTACCGCACCATCTATGTACAACCCACCCACATTTTTGCCGGCGAAGAGTTTCAGGACCTGAGCGCCTATGTAACGGGACTCAACAGCATCGAAACCATTAAAGAACGCTTTATGCCGTTTGAAACACTGGCTATTGGTCGTCCAGCACTGGGAGCCCCCGGCGATCTGTTCCCGTACCATGAGGACATCCACCAAGCGGCTAAAGCTTTGGCCAGCGATGTCGCTATAGCTCGTAAGAACGGTCAGGCTTTGATTTACATGGGTCATGGTAATGAGTATTTTAGTACCGGCAGCTATGTCGAACTGCAGCATGCTATGCGTGCAATGTATCCTGACGTATCAATCTTCATCGGTGTTGTTGAAGGCTTTCCCTCCCCAGAGGTTGTTAAAGAGGGGCTAAAAGAGCAACATATTGCCAAAGTTGTGCTCAAACCACTGATGATCGTTGCCGGAGACCATGCCAACAACGATATGGCCAGTGATGAGGAAGACTCATGGAAAAGCCAATTTGAGCATATGGGTATCGAGGTCACCACTGTTCTTAAAGGCTTAGGTGAAAACCCAGCCTGGGCAGATATCTATGTTAAACACCTAGAGCAACTGATCGCTGAAAGTTCGGCTCAGTAATACGACCAAAAAAGATGGTCTCGCAAAAACAAATTAGATGGCTAAGCAAAAATTTCGTCCCCCAAGGCGTAGTGGTTATTCAAGGGAGAAGGCATACATGTTGTATGTCGAACTCTTGAATAAACGCTGCAACGCAGGTGGGCGGACATTTTGCGACGCCATCAAAAAAGATAAAAAAAGCCACCGCAAAATTGCGGTGGCTTTTTTAAATTCAACAACCAACAACCTTAATGAGCACTGCCCAGCCCAACCCGTAATACAGGCTGTGGTGTAACAGAAGTGCTCGCTGGAAGAAGAGGATGCATCACCTGTGGTTGATCGCCTGTTAAACCTTCGAGAAGGCTAACGATCAACTCAACTTCATGACCGCTTAGTTCCATGCCTAACTGTGATGTGCCCATAATGGCCACGGCTTGCTTTAACGTCCACACTTTACCAGAGTGGAAATAAGGCGCTGTCAGGGCAATATTGCGTAATGGTGGCGAGCGGAATACGTACTCATCTGAAGCGGTGTTTGTCACCTTAAAACGACCTTTATCGCCAACAGGTAGGACTTCAGCACCGGGCTGCTCGACAACACCAAATGGGAAATAATCGGTTCCACCTAAGTTGAGGCCATCATGACAACCAACACAACCATTGTTTACAAAGAGATCAAGTCCAGCTTTTTGATCTGCAGTGAGAGCTTTGTCATCACCTGCCATAAACCGGTCTAAGCCATCATTAGGTGTAATGAGAGTTGCTTCAAACACTTCAATCGCCTTAGCCATATTATCAAAAGTAACAGGATTTTTATCAGTAGGGAAAGCGTGCTTAAACAGTTCGACATATTCTGGAATAGATGTCAGGAGTATGACAACAGACTCGGGTGTGTTGTTCATCTCAACAGAAGCCTGAACAGGGCCCTTAGCTTGTTCGGCAAGATCCTTCGCCCGACCATCCCAAAACTGTGCACTGTTAAACACTGCATTATAGGTTGTTGGGGCGTTACGTGGCCCTTTTTGCCAACCATGACCTGTAGATGTTTCTTGCAGATCGCCACCAGCAAGACCGACATTGTGACAGGTTTGGCAGCTGATCAATTGTGATGCCGATAATCTCGGTTCAAAATACAACATGTGACCGAGCGTTAGCTTAGCATCGCTGGCAACATTCCCTGGCAATGCGGGTGCTACGGTAGGGACAGGTTGAAACATCCCCTTGGCCATCGTTCGCAGTTCAGCATCCGATGCGCTGGCAAAGGAAACACTCACGAGCAAAAGTAAACAAACACCACAATACTTAAAAATTTGCATAACTTTCGTACCCTCCATTTTGCATTAAAATAAGGTATCAACGACTTGTGATACCACCAGTGAAATATTATAACTATTTTAGTATACAATTCAACTTTTATTTTCGATATCAGCGAACAACATCATTTTACATTTCATCAGTTGACACATTTAAAGCGTTCATGCAATTTTATCTGTATGAAAAATTATCGTAAAAAACTTAATAGTGTCATTTTATTGGTCTGCGTCGCGCTGTTTATTCCGACCGTTAGCAGCGCAACACCAGAAAACACTCAGTTGAATCAACAGCAGACGACAGAATCTTTCTCAAGAAGCGACGTACTGCCCCTTGAAAAAAAAGGAAACATTCTAAATATCATTTTGGACAAAGCCCCAGCGATCTCAACCGAACGGGGAACGTTAGTTATCGAAGCATTTCACGATCTCAACAAGAATCAACAACGCGATGATTCTGAACCGAATCTATACGATGCAATTTCGTGTACATTAGATGACATCGACTACTTGATTCCTGCGTTTATCCCTGCCCTTGATTACAATGCGCGTTACAAGATTAGCTGTCAGGGAACGGCTGAGTTTCAACCGACGATTAATCAAAAAAATGTCCTTATTGCTCGACGTGGTCAAATCATCTCTATGGTTATCCCTTGTCAAAGTAGTTCACCCAAAACGGTTACAACACCCAAGTAAAACAAATAAATACAGCGTACTACCGCTGTACAATATTTTATTAGCACTCTGTGGCAACGAGTGCTAAAATGGTGCTTCTACACTCACACTACTAATGAGCAGAGGTGCTATCAATGAATCATCTACCTATTGCGTTAGATTCGTTTGAACAATACATGTCTCAAATCAATCATTTCGAACCGCTGGACCGAGCGACTGAAGAGAAACTGGCATGGCAATACAAGGAAAACAACGACCTTGATGCGGCACATCAGCTAACCTGTGCAAATTTGCGCTTTGTTGTCAAGGTGGCCTACGAATACCGCGCTTACGGTTTAAAGTTGATCGACTTAATTCAAGAGGGCAATATTGGCCTGATGATGGCGATCAAAAAATTTGACCCAGCGCGAAATATTCGCTTGATAAGTTATGCGGTATGGTGGATTCGTGCCTATATGCATAATTATATTATGAGTAGTTGGTCGTTGGTTAAAATTGGCACCACTCAGGCACAAAAAAAACTGTTCTTTAAATTGCGCCAAACACGTGATGCCATCAAGCAACTTGCGGGCTCTGATCAATACAGCGATGACACCAGTGAAATTGCCAAACAATTAAATGTGAGCTGCCGGGCTGTTGAAGAGATGAGCTTACGCATGAGTGGCAGAGATAGTTCGCTCGATATGACGCTAGCTCCAGATAGTGACACCAGCCATATCGAAAACTTGGCGGATCAACGTTGTGACCAAGAACAAAGCCTTATCACTTTTGAGTCGAATCAATTACGCAGCCAATCAATTCATCTGGCACTGTCAGCACTGAATGAACGCGAACAGTACATCATAACAAAGCGACTGCTTGATGAAGATTCAATGACGCTTCAACAACTGGCCGACTATTATGGGATCAGTAAAGAGAGAGTTCGCCAACTGGAGAAAAGGGCTTTAGAAAAATTAAAAGATCAATTAATTGAAACGTGCCATTTAGAAGAAAATAACCTTGAGTCCTCTAGCGGCTTGTTTTAGTA
>MAXR01000218.1:7408-18245 GCA_001751155.1 Desulfuromonadales bacterium C00003068
TTCAAGGGTGAAGGCATACATGCTGTATGTCAAAGTCTTGAACAAACGCTGCAACGCAGGTGAGCGGACTTTTTGCGACGCCATCATCCTTCTTTAACAGGATAATTTACACTATGAGAAACTGTATCATTTTATGCATGGTCGCTCTTTTACTCAGTGCCTGTGCCTCTAAATCAGTAGAACCCATCGAAAAAGATGCTTTATATTATTTCCAACAAGGTGAAATAGCTTTTGAAGAAGAGGAATACACCAAAGCAATAGAACACTGGCAACGTGTTCGCGATAGCTTTACATCGCCCGAACTGACCGCGTTATCGGAACTAAAGATTGCTGACGCTCAACTGGCAGACGAACTCTATATTGAGGCAATTGCTTCATACGAAGACTTCCTGAAACAACACCCGGCAAGTGTTCGTAAAAGCGATATCTTGTTTCGGTTGGGAAAAGCTCACTTCAGCCAAATCCTTGTAGCGGACCGTGATCAAACAGCCACACGCAATGCCCTCGCAACATTTGAGCAGTTGCAAAAGAATTTCCCAAGCAAGGTTAATCCACAGGAGCTCGACAATTTAATTTTACAATGTCGTAGCCGTTTGGCTGAAAACGAAATTTATGTCGGTCATTTTTATCTCAAAACAAAACGCTACAAAGCGGCAATTAGCCGCTTTGAGAAACTACGTACCGACTATCCTGAATTTTATGATATGGGCCATGTTCAGTTCTACCTTGCGCAGGCATATTATCATAAAGGTGATACCGAAACAGCAATCACTCTTTTTGATGATGTGACTCGTTACAACGATGAAAAATTGAATAAGGAATCAACAAAGTTACGCCGTAAGTTCAATATATAACAACTAATTGACATCCCAGTTTCTACTGACTCCCAATACAATTCACATAAATCACCCGTAAAGCCCATTCTCGGAAGAGAATGGGCTTTTACTTTTTCAAGAATTGACCCCACAGCTTCTATACAGCACTCTCCTTAATCCACGCTTAGCTCATTAAAGACAAATTCGCCATATTGCACTTAAATCTATAAAGATCTTTGACAACTGAACATATTTCTCAACAAACCATACAAACAAATAGCTTAATATTTCAATTACTTACCTAAAGAAACCCTCAGACATATCACAAAAACAACCATAAACCCTCCGTCTCACAATCTCCCATATTTCGTTTGACATAGCGATATAAGTATACTAAAAATAGCGCCGTATACAAAAATGTTTTAAAGTTCGCCATCTGTTAAACCAGATGCAAAAACCATCAATATTCTTAATTCGCCCCGTCGACAATTCGACTCTATGGGGTTTTTCTTAAATTCTGTTCAAGGAGGAAATTTCAATGTCTGAATTCGGTACTTTAGAAAGTCGTGTTCATCGCAAGTCAATGATGGACAAGGTTATGTCCGCAGAAGATTGCATCAAATTTTTCAAAAGCGGTATGGACCTCGGTTGGTCTGGTTTTACCCCTGCTGGCTACCCTAAAGCGGTACCCATCGCATTAGCTGACCACGTTGAGAAGAACAACCTCCAGGGTGAGCTTAAATTCAACCTGTTCATCGGTGCTTCTGTTGGTGCTGAAACGGAAGATCGTTGGGCAACACTTGACATGATCGATCGTCGCTGGCCTTACCAAACAGGTAAGAACATCGCTAAAGGGATCAATGCTGGTAAGATCCGTATGGGCGACAAGCACCTTTCCCTGTTTGCTCAAGATCTAGGTTACGGTTTCTATACACCTCAAATTGACATTGCTATCATTGAAGTTTCAGAGATCCTAGAAGATGGTTCTCTCGTACCAACTTCTTCTTGTGGTGTTATTGGTGAGATCTTAATGATCGCTGATAAGATTATCCTTGAGGTCAACACTGGACAGCCTTCATTCCGTGGAATGCATGACTGCCTTGTTCCACTTACCCCACCAAACCGTCAACCTATGCTGATCACTAAATCAAGTGATCGTATTGGTACAGAGTCTTTCGCATGTGATCCTGAAAAAGTTATCGCGGTTGTTGAGTCAAAGGATCGTGATAAAGGTCGGGCGTTCGCTGGTGCTGACGAAACGTCAGAGGCAATTGCTGGCCACATCATGAATTTCTTTGCTGAAGAAGTTGAAGCAGGTCGTCTACCAAAGAACCTCCTTCCTCTTCAATCAGGTGTTGGTTCGATTGCTAACGCAGTCGTTGGCGGGCTAGCGAAAGGGCCCTTCTCTAACCTGACTGTCTTTACTGAAGTTCTTCAAGACACCATGTTGGATCTTTTTGATTCAGGTAAATTGGACGCAGCATCTTCTTGCTCCCTTTCTCTATCTGAAGAGCCTGGTTTCCCACGTTTCTTCGACAACTGGGACAAGTATGCAGACAAAATCACCCTGCGCCCACTCTCAGTCTCTAATGCACCTGAGCCTATCCGTCGGTTAGGTTGTATTGCCATGAACACACCTGTTGAGTTTGATATGTATGCACATGCCAACTCAACTTTGGTTGGTGGTACTCGTATGATCAACGGTCTCGGAGGTTCTGGTGACTTCTTGCGTAACGGTTACTTAAAGATTATGCACTCACCTTCAACTCGCCCAAGCAAGACTGATCCAATCGGCATCACTTGCGTTGTTCCTAAAGCGCCACACGTTGACCACACTGAGCACGACCTTGACGTATTAGTTACCGAGCAAGGCCTTGCTGACTTACGTGGTTTGGCTCCAAAAGAACGCGCACAAAAAGTCATCGACAAGTGCGTGCATCCTGCATACAAGCCAATCATGCAAGAGTATTTGGATCTGGCAACAAAAATATGTATCGAAAAAGGTGTTGGTCACGAACCACAACTGTTCGACCGCTGCTTCAAGATGCAACAGAACTTGGCAGAAAATGGCACCATGTTGATCAAAAACTGGGATATTAAAGTCGACCTTTGCGAAGACTAAATATCACCTAAAACTACTCGACAAAAAAGCTCTACTGGGAAACCAGTAGAGCTTTTTTTATTAGAACACACCTCAAAAAAAACATCATCTGTGATTATTTACCATCACAACAACTACAGTAGCAGCAGCACCAAACCACTTCAATAATAAAACACCATATCTGTTATTCTTTACGCTAACTTAATATTCAACCAGCACTCACATAAAACAATCCAAACAATACCCACCCCCATCACACAATATTTATATCGCCATATCAGCATGTTATGTAAAGTTATCCACATTTACCACCCCAATAGACCCACATCTAAACACTCTAAATTAGAAAAAAAACACCAAGTTTTTCACTTGACTAAAACACCACCTCATACTATACAAGAAAACTATAACGCTATTCTATTTACAGCAATACATACATTATTGAAATTTCTCGGCTAACTCACCTGAATTAAATCAATTCACATTGTGGGTTCGAGAACTCTTCGATTAAATATCGTCGCTGTATCTAGTTTTGTTATTTTGGAGCATCACTCACTTTATTATTTGATTGCAAGGAGGAAACACCAATGTCAGATGAATTCGGTACTCTCGAAAGTCGCGTCCGCAAAAAATCATTATTAGATAAAGTTATGTCTGCAGAGGATTGTGTTAAATTCTTTGAGGATGGAATGGATCTTGGTTGGTCTGGTTTTACCCCTGCTGGTTACCCCAAAATGGTTCCAATCGCCTTAGCAGATCATGTTGAAAAAAATAATCTACAAGGCAAGATGAAATTCAACCTTTTCATCGGTGCTTCAGTTGGTGCTGAAACAGAAGATCGCTGGGCAACCCTTGACATGATCGATCGTCGCTGGCCTTACCAGACTGGTAAGAACATCGCAAAAGGGATCAACACTGGCAAAATTCGTATGGGTGATAAGCACCTGTCGTTATTTGCTCAAGATCTTGGCTACGGTTTCTACACTCCAAAGATCGACATTGCCATCATCGAAGTTTCGGCTATTACTGAAGATGGTGGTCTTGTTCCCACTTCATCATGTGGCGTTATTGGTGAGATCCTGATGATCGCGGATAAAATCATCATTGAGGTCAACACTGGCCAGCCCTCTTTTGAAGGCTTACATGACTGCTTAACTCCTCTTAATCCACCAAACCGCGAGCCAATGCTAATCAACAAGGCGGACGACAGAATTGGCATTACCTCTTTCCCTTGTGACAATGACAAGATCATTGCTGTTGTCGATTCTAAGCTTCGTGACAAAGGTCGTGCATTTGCTGGTGCTGACGAAACATCTGAAGCCATTGCTAGCCACATCATGACTTTCTTCTCTGAAGAAGTTGCCGCAGGTCGCTTGCCTGAGAACCTCCTGCCTTTACAATCTGGCGTAGGTTCAATCGCTAACGCCGTTGTTGGTGGATTAGCCAACGGTCCATTCAAGAATCTGACTGTATTTACTGAGGTTCTTCAGGACACCATGCTTGACTTCCTCGATTCAGGTAAACTTGAATATGCATCAGCATGTTCTCTGTCTCTGTCTGAAGAAGAAGGTTTCCCACGTTTCTTCGCCAACTGGGATAAGTATGCGGACAAAGTAATCATGCGCCCACTCTCCGTATCCAATGCTCCTGAGCCGATCCGTCGTCTAGGGGTCATCGCCATGAATACTCCTGTCGAGTTTGATATGTACGCTCACGCTAACTCAACATTGGTTGGCGGTACCCGTATGATCAACGGCCTTGGTGGTTCTGGTGACTACCTACGCAACGGTTACTTGAAGATTATGCACTCACCTTCAACTCGCCCAAGCAAGACGGATCCAATCGGTATCACTTGCGTCGTTCCTAAGGCACCGCACATCGACCACACTGAGCACGACCTTGACGTGTTGGTTACTGAGCAAGGCCTTGCTGACTTACGTGGCTTGGCACCAAAAGATCGCGCACAAAAGATCATCGACAAGTGCGTGCATCCTTCATACAAGCCAATCATGCAAGAGTACTTGGATCTGGCAACAAAAATATGTATCGAAAAAGGTGTTGGTCACGAGCCTCAACTGTTTGATCGCTGCTTCAAGATGCAACAGAACTTGGCAGAAAACGGTACCATGTTGATCAAAAACTGGGACATCAAAGTCGATCTTTGTGAAGACTAAATAGTTTTTGTAGATTGCACAATAAAAAGCCCTGCTGGAATACCAGCAGGGCTTTTTATTTATCTTTTTTTCGGCTCCGCGGATGAGCTTTATCGTAGACTCCCATCACTTGTTCAACACTCACATGGGTGTACTTTTGAGTTGACGATAAGGAGCTATGACCGAGCATCTCTTGAATCGCTCGCAAATCGGCTCCACCACCGAGAAGGTGGGTCGCAAAGCTATGACGTAAGGAGTGCGGGGTAATGGACGCAGGCAAGCCCGCCTGCAAGAGTTGTTGCTTTAAATTACGTTGCACGGTACGGGGACTTAACCGTCCTGAACTTCGATTCACGAAAAGGGGATCTTCAGGCTCATAGCAACGATGATACTCTAAGTAATCGACAACACGCGCTAACGCTTTGCTGCCGACAGGGACAATCCTAGTTTTACCCCCCTTACCAAGAACACGAACAACCTGTTGACCGACCTGAAGATCACCAACATTTAAGCCAACCAGCTCACTCACACGCAAACCACTTGAATAAATGAGTTCAAAAATCGCTCGATCACGAAGATGCTTAGGCGTTTTTTCAATTTGATGGTCAAGCAAATGATAGATATCATCGATATCTAGCGTAGTTGGCAGGTAGTGCTCATAACGCGGAGACGAAATGGTCTCTGTTGGATTTGACGACAAGTAGCCTTGGCGGGTCAAATAAAGAAAAAAGCAACGCAATGACGCCAACTTACGCGCAACCGTTATTTTCTTACACTCCTTCACCAGCTCGGCCATCCAGCGGCGAAAACATAACTTATCAACCGCCGTTATAGCCTGATCAACATCGATATCGCCCTCCTCAGGAATCAAAAAAGAAATAAAAGCGTTAATATCGCTCAGGTACGCACGACAGGTGTGTGGTGACATATTTCTTTCAACATCAAGATAGATGGAAAATTCATCCAACCACGTTGCCATCGTCCCCCCTTAGTTATCTTTCTTGTTGGTACGAACTAGAAAATGCACTACGCTAACAGAGTACAACAGATTCATACGCACAAAAAAGGGGCCATTCAAAGGCCCCTTTCTTTTACATCAACCAGTCAGCGTTAGCGAACCTGTACAACCTCGGTAACAGATGGAATCTTCTCCATCAGAGCTCGTTCAATCCCCATTTTAAGGGTGACAGTTGCCATGGGGCAGGTACTACATGCCCCTACCAATTTTACGCTAACAACACCATCATCCGTCACATCAACCAATTCAACATTACCACCATCGGCCAACAATGTCGGGCGAACTTCATCTAATACTGCTTCAATTTGTTCTTTTAACATTTCATTCTCCTTTATGTTTTAGTGTCTCATCTAAAGTCCAGAAAAGGCTTCAATCGGTATGTCACGCAACGATCTTGAGCACGCCAACTGAGGCGTTCCAACCCCTTTGCCCTGTATCAATACTTTAAAAACTTCCCCCATACCACCATCAGGAAGAATGAGGTTTTTCAATGTCATCCGTAGTGCCAATGCTTTTTTTTCATCTTGTTCTTGCTGCTCAAAACGGACGATCTCTTCAACAAACCCCAAACCGATCAAAAAACGATATTGCTCAGCAAAATATAGGGTTGCTAAGCCACTGTTCTCACCACTTTGCTGCAACAGAGTAAAGTCAACATGGGCAGTAATATCTTGGCAACCGATATTTTGATACGGATTGTCGTTCGCCACGTGTTGATGATAGCACATTAGCGTACCTTGACGACGAAACGGGGCGTACAACTCTGCGGCAGGGTAACCGTAATCGATGGTCAACACAAACCCTCGTTCTAATTTTTGTGATACTGCGGTCATCCATTGAACAGACTCCAGACACACCTCGGCGCGGTTGCCCTCTACGGGTTCAACACCAAGATCGTCGAAGTGTTGTTGTATCTCAGCACGGATAGGCGACCTGAGTTCTTCACACAGCACTCCGTCCTTCTCAACGATAAAAACTTCATGGAGGCGAGTATCATGCTTTTCAACCACAGCAACAGCGAAAGCATCAATCAGTTCATTACTCAAAAAACACCCATTAATCGCATTGAGCTCAGCAAAACAACACCACTCAACACGCTCTTTATGGGCGGATAATGTTTCCGCTTGCCGTTGGCGATTATCTGGACTGATCTCAACGATACAATAGCGTAGAGATTGATAAAACTCCGGCTCATCAGCGAGCAAAGTATCCAAAATATCAACAGCCAGATGCCCTTCTCCAGCTCCTTGCTCAACCACAGTGAAGTCTGTTGAACCAAGCAGTTGCCACATCTGCTTGAGTTGACGAGAAATTAAGACGCCAAACAGGCGGTGAACGGAAGATGAGGTGAAAAAATCGCCCTGTGAACCAATTCGTGAACGCGAATGCATGTAGTAACCATATTGCGGGTGATACAAACAATGTTGCATAAACGCTGAAAAAGGGATGCCACCACATTCAGAAATCTGCTGGCGGACAAACTCTTCGAGAGCATCGTTGCCACAGCATTGTTGGATATTTTGTATTGAGTTAGTCATGCGAGAGTTCAGCTCCTATATGTTACATATCGTTATAATTATACGTTGGATCGTACCGACTAGAATTAGCAATTGTTTCAATTGATCATCTATGCAATCATAACACCGCTTTAAATGGCAATACTAGATGTAAATCCCCCTTTACCGTTCAGGAGTATCAACAATGGATAGAAGCTTAGCACTGGATCTGGCACGAGTCACTGAAGCAGCAGCACTAGCGTGCGGACGCTGGGTTGGCAGAGGAGACAAAATTTCTGCTGATGACGCTGCCACAACTGCCATGAGACAAACATTAAGCACGCTCCAGATTGACGGAACCGTTGTTATTGGTGAAGGGGAGATGGACGAAGCTCCAATGCTATTTATTGGCGAGAAAGTAGGCTCTGAAGGATACCGTAAAGTTGACATTGCCGTTGACCCACTAGAGGGCACTATCCTCTGTTCAAAAGGTGGACCTGGAGCCATTGCAACAATTGCTATTGCTCCTGAAGGTGGTTTTCTTCATGCACCAGATATGTATATGGATAAAATCATCGTCGGCCCTGCGGGTCATGGTTGCATCAATATCGATGATGCACCAAGCGTCAATCTTAAGCGAATTGCGCAAGCAAAAAACTGTAAACTCGAAGATTTAACCGTCGTTCTACTCGACCGCCCTCGCCATGATGATGCGGTAGCCGATATTCGTCAGTGTGGTGCCCGAATCAAACTGATCTCAGATGGCGATGTCGCTCCAGCGGTTGCTACAGGAATTCTCGATAGTGGCATTGACATGGTTTTAGGTATGGGTGGTGCCCCCGAAGGTGTTCTCGCTGCAGCAGCAGTTAAGTGCTTTGGTGGCGATATGCAGGGACGTCTGGTGTTCATGACTGATGAAGAGCGACAACGGGCACCGAAAATGGGGATCACTGACTTTAATAAAATTTACACCGCCGAAGAGATGGCACAAGGCGATGTATTTTTTGCCGCCACAGGCGTTACCAGTGGCGACCTCCTGCGCGGTGTACGCTATTTTTCAGGTGGTGCTGAAACACATACCATCGTTATGCGCTCCAAAAGCCGTACCATCCGCTTCTTGGACACACTGCACTATTTTGACCACAAGCCTACCTACGAATAATCTATGGTACTGTGGTTTCATCGATTTGTTCAAATTAAGCACAATGACACTGACATCAGCTGAACAAATCGGTTACAGCAGCGCAGCTTTAAACTCATGAATGGCTTAGGCCACGACTAATATCTTGTAAACACTATAAGTAATTGTTAGAATTCAGCTCAATTTTAATTTAATCAAATGCTGGGAGTCACTGATGGCTATAATTACAATTTCGCGCGAAATGGGTAGCGGTGGACAAATCGTTGCCCATAATCTCGCAGATACACTGGGATACACTCTCATTGATGGCGAAGCAATTCTTAAAGTTGCTGGACAACATGGCCTCACTGCTGAGGCAGTTGAAAAGGCAGATGAAAAACCTCCTGCATTTGTTGAAAGTCTTGATACGAGCCTTGAAATTGACCTCCACCGCATCGAACAGATTGTTCTTGAGTATGCCCTGAAAGGCAATGTAATTATATATGGTCGTGGTGGCCAAGACCTCTTAGAAGATATCAGTAGCGTTTTTAGAGTTCGAATCATTGCTCCATTTGACACCCGTGTAGAACGTTGGGCCGAGCGTGAATGGCTGGATCCTGACTTATCCCGTATTCTGGTACGCAAGAGTGATCAACAACGCGCTGGTTTTATCAAATATTATTTTGACCGTGATTGGAACGATCCCTACCACTATGACTTAACCATCAACACCGCAAAACTCTCCGAAGAGAAAACAGTGGAATTAATCTGTCAGGGGATCACAGAAGCAAATTTGTCTGAAAACCGCGAACGCTGCAAAACAAAACTCACTGACCTAATCCAATGCAAAAAGATTGAGATTGAGGTTATGAAGTCCGAATCTGTCGACGGCTACCACCTGCAAATATCCGTTAATTCCGGCACCATCACCCTTGATGGCCATGTTCACAGTGATGCAGAGCGCGAAGCAATTCACACAATCATCTCTGGGTTAGCAACTGATGCAACAATCAATGACAACCTTAAGGTGTTTGCATATCACATCAATCCTAAAGAAAGCTAAACGCTTCTTGGGTACCCTTCTGGAGAGCTCACGATACCTTAGCAGGTAATGGTGTCAAATCATCTTGGGAAAATTTGATATAATGACCGAACAGACTTCAGTACATTCAGGACTCAGTACCCTTGAAGATATCAGTAGTTTAATTCTTCAATCACACAACCTAGATGAAACACTGAACAATGTCGTCACGTTGGTTGCCCGACGTATGCGTTCAGATGTGTGCTCCATTTATCTACTGGACGATGCCGGACAAACACTCTGGTTGCGTGCCTCACAAGGCTTAACACAAGGAGCCATAGGTCGAGTTAAAATGGAACTCGGCGAAGGTCTGGCAACATTGGCCATTGAACACGGACACCATGTCTCCATCACCGATCCTGAAGACCATCCACGTTATCTTTACTTTCAGGAAACTGGTGAGGAGCGGTTCCACAGTTTCCTTGCTATTCCACTGCTTGATCGCCGTATTCCAATTGGCGTTATTACCCTGCAAAGCACTGAAAAGAGAGCATTCTCTCCGACCGAGATCAGTACTCTTTCAACAATTGGCTTTCAAATTTCAGCTGTTGTTATCAACGCTAAATTATTAAATTCGATAAAAAACAAAAACCACCCTGCCATAGACACCGCAACTGATAAAAATACAGAACAACAGTTGGCGGCCATTGCTCTACGTGGCACGGTAGCTTACCCTGGCGTTGTTTCAGGGGCGGTGCATGTTCTCGACGATAAATGCGGTCTTGCTGATATATTCGATGAACATGATATTGATGTAAAAAAAGAGGTTTCTCGTTTAAATGCAGCGCTCGAAGAAACACGAATCCAGACATTATCTCTAAAAAAGAGGGTTGCTGAACGGTTATCGGAAGAAGATGCTGCAATTTTCCACACCCACCTGATGATTCTCGAAGACCGCAGTTTTATTGATCAGATGACGAATGAAATTAATCGTGGTCATAGTGCGCCCTACGCCCTAAAAAAAGTGATCGGACAGTATACAGAAGCATTTACCAAGATGGATGATGCTTATTTGCGCGAACGTGCCACAGATACGCTTGATATTGGTCGCCG
>MAXR01000219.1:0-3012 GCA_001751155.1 Desulfuromonadales bacterium C00003068
TCGTCCCCCAAGGCTTAGTGGTTGTTCAAGGGTGAAGGCATACATGTTGTATGTCTAAGTCTTGAACAAACGCTGCAACGCAGGTGGGCGGACTTTTTGCGACGCCATCATGATTAGCAGCCTGCGACACTCGTTGTCAGACCGGTCAGATTAAGCTAAAACATTATCAAGGGTGGCTGATCACACGACAAACGAACAATCATAAAAATCAGTCCTCGAATATCTTTAACCACTCGCCATAACCCTGCTGGGCCATCTCATCTTTCGGAATAAAACGCATGGAAGCTGAATTGATGCAATAGCGCAACCCTGTCGGCTGTGGACCATCGGGAAACACATGACCAAGGTGAGAATCGGCCCACCGACTGCGAATCTCCGTACGAACACTGAACAACCGACGATCCTTTTTTTCTGTGACGGCACCGTCCTGTATCGGGCGGATAAAGCTCGGCCACCCCGTCCCTGACTCAAACTTATCGCGCGAACTAAAAAGTGGCTCTCCTGAAACAACATCAACAAAAATACCCGCCTCCTTGGTCGCATTATAACGATTGTTAAAAGGTGGCTCCGTACCCTCCTCTTGGGTGACACGATACTCTAAATCAGACAGCATCTCTTTGAGCTGACTCGCTGTCGGCTTGACATAAGTACTATCGGTCGAAGTGGAGGGGTGTTGTTTTCGCCCCCCAGCCAGACTCGCCTGTTCACCATTAACACCATGTTCATCCGACCAGATCGCGGCTAAAAACTGATCACGACCTGAATTTTTCCGATAAGAATTATAGCGCCCAGTTGATGTGCAGTAAAAATTTTGATGATAGGATTCNNGTCGTGACAATCGGTGCTTTATATCGACCACTTCCATCGAGCTCACGCTTCGATTGTTCGGCAATTTGACGCTGCTGATCATCATGATAAAAGATCGCACTGCGGTAGTGATCGCCACGATCGACAAACTGACCACCATCATCCGTCGGATCCACTTGACGCCAAAACAGATCCAACAACTGTTGATAACTTACTTTTTGCGGATCATAAACAACCTGAACCGATTCGAGATGGGACGTTTTTCCGGAAGCAACCTGCTCATAGGTCGGATCTTTTTCCTGTCCGCCACTGTAACCCGACACCACCTCTTCAACCCCGTCGATGGCATCAAAAGGGTGCTCCATACACCAAAAACAACCACCAGCAAAGGTGGCTTTTGCTCGCCGCGCGGCTGCCACAGGAGTTGGTAGCGGTAAAAGAACCAACATCAATATGATTAAACGACGATAAATTCGGCACATAATACTCTCCAAAATGCACAGCTAAATTGATGACCATTAAAGTAAACAATCCGCTCAACTATACACTAAAAAGCCCACAGGGCAAGTCTTGTGGGCTTTTTTATCATCTCAATCTTTTATCGGCCATAAACCCATAAGGGCTAACTATCGTTGCGATTCGAGATCGGCAATAAAACGATCCGCCTCATCTACCGCCTTTTCTAGCTCTTGCACCAACCGAGCAACATCATTTTGCACATCACTTAACTCGCTGCGTAACGCTGCGACGGCACGTGCATTAAGGTTATGCTTTAAGTACAAAACCTGATCTCGCAAGGGTGTCAATACCGGTTCAATTTTCATTTCAGCACGGCGCATGCTGGTTACTAACTGAGCGCAACGACGCTGAGTATCATGAAGTTGCTGTTCACTAGAACGCCGCATACTGGCACTGCTATACAATTCCAATTCATCCTGCCACTCATCAAACAACGCTTCGGCAACATCTTCAACAGCATTGATACGGTGATGAACTTCATCAGCCTTGGCTTCACTGCGAGCTAAAACCTCTTTGAGGTCTTTGTAGCGAGCTTCAAGGTCACCACCATCGAATCCCGTTAACGCCGAAAAAGCTGCTAGAGCCGACTGAAATTGCTCTTTCGTCTCCTGCTGAGCTTCACGTGCATCTTCAACACGATCAATCAAAATATCACGTTTGTGAATACCCACTTTTTCCATTGCCGAAAAGTACATACTTTGGCATCCAGCACACAGTACACACAACAGGCTTAATACAATTACCTTTCTTACGTCTGCCATATTTCCTCCATCATTCACCATATTATCACCGCAGATTATCGATTTCCCAATAGCACAAGTGTAAATAATCTCCACAAATACTCAATAAAAACAATTAATGCTATTTATCGAAAAAAAAGCTACCAAACCCAGCTGTTTTGTTTTCACCTACAAATGACCATGTTATAATTTCGGCTGGAATTCAAGCTGATATTCAATTCATTTAAGGAGTTTATGATGCCCAACGATCAACGAGTCAGTACTGGCTTTCCCGACATTGACAACATTCTTGATGGCCTACGTATTGGTGACAATGTGGTATGGAAAGTTGATCGCATTGAGGATTATCAACATTTTGTCACACCATTTGTCAATGAAGCCTTAAAAAACAATAAAAATGTTGTCTATATGCGCTTCGGCCAACATGAACCGCTCGTATCACAGCGTGACGGCATAACAATCTACGAACTCGATGCTTACTGTGGCTTTGAAGCCTTTGCCACCCGGGTTCACCAGATCATTACCGACGAAGGCGTCGGTACTTTTTATGTCTTTGATTGCTTAACCGACATCCTATCGGCATGGGCAACGGACCGCATGCTCGGCAACTTTTTCCGCATCACCTGCCCGTACCTATTCGAGCTTGACACTGTCGCTTACTTTTCATTCAAGCGCGAAAGCCTATCGCTCAAATCGGTCGCCAAAATTTTAAAAACAACCCAACTATTACTCAACATCCCTTACGAAGAGGGGCAACTTCAATTCCAACCGATCAAGGTTTGGCAACGCCATTCGCCAACCATGTTCTTGCCTCACATCCGCAACAATAATCACTTTGTTCCGGTAACCAACAGCTATGAAGCCACCGACATGTTGCGCAAGCGACGCGTTTCGACACCGAGCCGCCACCTTGACCATTGGCACCATCTGTTTATGCGTGCTGAAA
>MAXR01000219.1:3018-7875 GCA_001751155.1 Desulfuromonadales bacterium C00003068
TCTTCAATTAGCACAAAAATACTTCAGCCTCGAAGGGTTATTGAAAATAAAATCACGTATTATCGGTACCGGATATATCGGCGGTAAATCCGTCGGCATGTTACTGGCTCGGAAAATCCTCCAACACGACAATCAACGCAATTGGGATGAAAATCTCGAACACCATGATTCATTTTATGTTGGATCAGATGTCTACTTCTCCTACCTGATCCATAACGGTTGGTGGAAACTGTTCATGGAGCAAAAAACAGATGACGGCTACTATCGCTGTGGTGCAGAACTGCACGACAAACTGTTGCATGGTGAATTCTCAGAAGATACCAAAACTGAGTTGAAGAAAATGCTCGACTATTATGGCCAATACCCGATCATCGTCAGATCAAGCAGTCTGTTAGAGGATAGTTTTGGCAACGCATTTGCTGGCAAATACGACAGCTTTTTCTGTGTCAATCAAGGTTCTCCTGAACAACGCTATCAGGACCTTGAAAGTGCAATCAGGCAGGTATTTTCCAGTGCCATGAGCCAAGATGCACTGACCTATCGCAAACAACGCGGACTGGATAAAAAAGAGGAGCAGATGGCGCTGCTCATTATGCGCGTATCTGGTTCCTACCGTGGTAAATACTATTTCCCTGAGCTCGCCGGTGTTGGCGTTTCACACAACACTTTTGTCTGGGATAAGGAGATGGATCCAACGGCGGGGATGTTACGACTGGTTCTCGGCATGGGAACACGAGCCGTTGATCGTGTCGAGGGTGATTATCCTCGCATTGTCGCATTGGACTACCCGCTGAAAAAACCGTACGCCGGCTTCGATGATGCACGTCGCTTTGCTCAGCGTGATGTCGACCTACTCAACATTACCGACAACGCTCTGCAAACGATCTCACTGCTGCAACTCAACCGTGAGATCGACGATATTCCAATGGAAAAATATGCCGTTCGTGATTACGAAACCATGCAACTCATGGAGCAACGCAGCAACAACAGACAGGATGCCTGGTTATTAAACTTTGACCAACTGCTCTCTGAAACACCCTTTAGTACCATGATGCAGCAGATATTGAAGACCCTAGAGAAGGCGTACGACTACCCCATTGATATCGAATTCACCGTCAACATGGTAGACGAACAACCAAAAATCAACATTGTCCAATGTCGACCATTGCAAACCCAAGGACACGACAAGCGAGTCAACTTACCCGAAAACGTTAACGACTCCGAGTTATTTCTCTCAACTAAAAGTAACTTCATGGGTGGCAACATCTCGCATAAACTCAATTGGCTAATATGGGTTGAACCTGAGGAGTATGTCAAACTTTCGACCAGCGCAAAACATGACATTGCTCGCCTCATTGGCCGTATCAATAAACGGGTATGCGACCGCAAAGACAACCAAACACTGCTCATGGGCCCAGGTCGCTGGGGGACATCGACACCTGAACTTGGCGTGCCGATTCGTTTTGCTGAAATCAGTAATATTACCGCCTTATGTGAAGTAGCATTCACAACCGGCGGATTAATGCCCGAGCTATCGTTTGGCTCCCACTTTTTTCAAGATCTTGTCGAAGCCGACATCTTTTACTTAGCACTGTTTCCAGAAAAGAAAGGGATCCGTTTTGACAAGGAATGGCTCGACCAGCAACGGAACAGCCTCGAAGGTATTTTACCCTCGTACTCCAAATATAAACGGGTAGTCAAAGTGGTCAAACTTGAGCAACCGCTGCAACTGATGTCTGACATCATTAGCCAAAGACTGATCTGCCTCTACAAACACGATGACTAAACAAGGTCTCATTTTTTAGGCACAAAAAAAGCCCGGGAAACCCGGGCTTTTTTATTATTCACAATGAAGCAAAATGGATTTAGATAATACCCATTGCCACCATCGCCTTAGCAACCTTAATGAAACCAGCACAGTTTGCACCGTTAACATAGTTACCAGGAGTACCAAACTCCTCAGCAGTCTCGTAGCAATTCTTATGGATATTTTGCATGATTTTCTGTAGACGCGCCTCGGTGTAATCGAAATCCCAAGAATCACGGCTGGCATTTTGTTGCATCTCTAGAGCAGAGGTCGCAACACCACCAGCGTTTGCTGCCTTACCTGGACCGTATGCGATTTTAGCATCCAAGAAGATTTTTACACCCTCTGGAGTTGTTGGCATATTCGCACCTTCACCAACAGCGATACAGCCGTTCTCAACCAACATCTTAGCATCTTTACCGTTGATCTCATTTTGGGTTGCAGATGGCATCGCCACATCGCAAGGGATCTCCCAAATGTTACCAGCAGCAACATACTTCGCATCTTTGTGATAATTGACATAATCACTGATACGACGACGCTCGATCTCTTTAAGTTGCTTAACAAGATCAAGATCAATACCGCTTTCATGGTAGATGTAACCGTTTGAGTCAGAGCACGCAACCACTTTACCACCAAGCTGGACGATCTTCTCGGTGGTGTAGATTGAAACGTTTCCTGAGCCTGAAACAATACATTTTTTACCTTCGAAGCTGTCGTTACGAACTTTGAGCATCTCGTCAACGAAGAATGCTGCACCGTAACCGGTTGCCTCAGTACGAACCAAAGAACCGCCCCAAGAGAGACCTTTACCAGTCAGTACGCCAGCTTCCCAACGGTTGGTAATACGCTTGTATTGACCGAAGAGGTAACCGATTTCACGACCACCAACACCGATGTCGCCAGCAGGTACGTCAGTGTGCTCGCCAATGTGACGATAAAGTTCCGTCATAAAGCTTTGGCAAAAACGCATCACTTCGCCATCGGAACGACCTTTAGGATCAAAATCAGAACCACCTTTACCGCCACCAATAGGTAGACCAGTCAAAGCATTTTTGAAGATCTGCTCAAAACCGAGAAATTTAACAATACCAAGATAAACAGAAGGGTGGAAACGTAGACCACCTTTGTAAGGACCTAATGCACTATTGAACTCAACGCGAAAACCACGGTTGATTTGTACCCGGTTTTGATCATCGACCCAGGGCACGCGAAAGATAATTTGACGCTCTGGCTCGCAAATGCGTTGGATAATTTTATGATGAGCAAACTCAGGGTACTTAACCAAAACGGGTCCAAGAGATTCAAGTACTTCGAGTACTGCTTGATGGAACTCCACCTCGCCTGGATTACGATTGAGGACTTCTTGATAAATGGGGGCTACTTTTTCATCAATAACAGGTGACATGAGGCTCTCCTTTTAACTTTTGGTTAGATGCTTTTTATGTCAAAAAAATACCTTCATCGCAACCAACTGCAACGAACAATAGACATAGAAACTAAAGCACCACTAGAAAGCACAAAACATACCAAAAGACACAAGCAGACACACAAACAACGCAAGTGCCTATTTTTCAAGGAAATTTCACAGAACAAAAGGGTGGCCCCATCGAAACAAATAGCCCGTGATTTCTTAAGACAGCAGCAAGTGTGTACACAGGTAGGCAATAAAAATACTCACAAAACAAAGATCACATCATATCAACAGGATCGACATCAAGCACCAGAGTTAGCCGCGCACTGAGATGACGTTTCCATTGCGGCGCATAAGCAAGCAAACGACGCAGCACGGTTCGATCTTGAGCCTTGAGGAGGATCTGCATCCGATAGCGATTACGCAGGCGGAACAACGGGCATGGAGCAGGCCCCAACACTTCGACATCACCACAAACCTTGGCCTGCGACTCTAACGCACCCATTAATTCATCCGCTATGCGCTCAACTTCATGACGATCGAGTCCTGACAAAACCAAATTAGCCAAATAGCCAAAAGGGGGATAAAACAACAACTGACGCAGAGGCAGCTCTTGCTTGGCAAAACGGAGATAATCGTGTTCAATCGCACACTGCAATACGGGGTTATCGACAGAGTAGGTTTGAATCACCACGCGACCTGGAAGATCTGCACGGCCAGCGCGGCCAGCCACTTGCGCCAACAATGAAAAACTACGTTCAGCCGAACGAAAATCGGGGAAGTTCAATGCGGCATCGGTATCGACAACACCAACAAGGGTTACGGCGGCAAAGTCATGCCCCTTGGCAATCATCTGCGTACCGACCAAGATATCAACATCGCGCTGCTCCATCCGACCAATAAGAGCCTGCTGGGCATTTTTTGCCGACGTGGTGTCGCGGTCCATCCGTGCAATTCGTGCGTCAGGATACAGCACCTGCAACTCGTCAGCGAGCCTCTCGGTCCCCATCCCCTCAGGATCCATGGCGGCACCACCACACTTCGGGCATTCATCATCTGGCGGCTGATGATAATCGCAATAATGGCAGCGTAACTGACCGATTTTGCGATGCCACGTCAAGGTGATTTCACAATTGGGGCAGCGATAACTGGCACCACAATCACCACAAAGCAAAAACGGTGAGTAGCCGCGCCGGTTAAGCAACAGCAAGCATTGCTGTTGCCGCTCAAGGGTAGCGGTGATGGCGTCGCGCAACTCCTGCGACAACCCACCCTCCACTTCGGCGTTTTTCATATCGACAAGAATCACTTCGGGAAGCGGTCGTTTACCTACACGCTCGGTTAACGACAACGGACTCAACAACTGCTGTTGCGAGCGCTGCCAACTCCCCAACGACGGCGTTGCACTACCCAACACCACCGGAACGCCCTCCATTTGTCCACGCATAAGGGCCAGATCACGGCCCTGATAGCGAAACCCTTCGCTCTGCTTATAACTATCGTCGTGCTCTTCATCGACAACAATAATCCCCAACCGTGCCAGCGGGGCAAACACCGCTGAACGCGCGCCAATAACAATATCAACCTCATTACGGACAATCGCACGCCACATATCGAAACGTTCAGCGACAGACAT
>MAXR01000220.1 GCA_001751155.1 Desulfuromonadales bacterium C00003068
GAGTAACACCTTGCCGCAAACTGTCGAAATCAGTATGACGTTGATGAACGACGACCACGAGGTCAGTGTGATAACAGCTTTCGATCTATCGCTACAAAGGATCGAAAAATGAGATCACTTGGCAATGAAAACGGAGTCGCCCTACTGTTAGTATTGGCAATCACGGCTCTGCTGGCAGCACTATTGAGTCAACTATCATTTTCCACCCTTGTTGATTTGCGCCTCACCGAAACCTACCGCGATACCACCCGGGCCCATTATTTAGCCAAGGGGGGGATTCAGGTTGGCCAAAGAATTTTGACAAATGATAGCAACAGCTACGATGGCGACGATGAACTGTGGGCGCAGGGAGTCGCTAATTATCCCGTGGGCGATTTTGGCGCAGTCAGCCTGACGATTATCGCGCTGGATGGAAAGATTAACATCAATAGCCTGATCAGCACGGCGGGCCAGATTGATGTAGTGGTGATGGATCGCTGCTTACGATTATTCGATCTATTGGAGATAAGTGACGGGCCATCGCGGGTGGATGCCATCATCGATTGGATTGACGCCGATGATGACCCTCAACCTTCAGGTGCTGAATCGGGCTATTACGCCATTCAGACTCCGGCAACGTATTGTAAAAATGGCCCCTTCGATACCCTCGATGAATTGGCGATGGTGGCAGGGTTCACCACAAAAGAGATCAACACGCTGCGCAAACATATCAGCGTATATGGTGACAACAAGCTCCACATCAATTCAGCAACTGCTGAAGTGATAGCGGCCCTAGCAGAAGAGGTTAGCCTCTCTACTGCACAAATGATCGTTGAACAACGGCAAAGCAGTCCCTACCAAACGGTGGAGGAACTCAAGCAGTTGCCAAATATGGAAAGTTTTTACTGGGCCATCAACAGTTTTTTAACGGTTCGGTGCAACACCTATCGCATTACAACAGATGCTAGAGTTGGCGATGGTCGGCGTCAAGCAAGTGCAACGGTAAATAAAGAGACCAATAATCTGCTGTATTTTCAGCTTTTTAATTGAACAATGATGGTCACAAACCACTTATTACAACGTAGAGGTTAACCCCTATGATGAAACGACGGGTCGGAATAGAGATCACGCAGCAGTATATTCGCATGGCGATCTTTGACGATGAAAAAGAGAATCCAACACTCATCAAGCATGCTGAATGTGCCATTGACGACAGCAGCAATATCGGTAATGTGCTCCTTGAGATGTTGGGCTCACGACCTGGCTTTGCCGATCGCACCTGTAGCACCTTAGCAACAGGGGGATTTGTTCGCCAGTTGAGCTTTCCATTTCGTGATGCGCGCAAAATAGCCGCGGCAGCACGCATGGAACTAACGGCTCAACTTCCCAGCGATATCAGCGATCACATTATAGCCACCACTGCTGCGCTAGCTTCCGAGGGCGATGCAATGATCACTGCGGCCACGGCGACAACCGAGCAGGTTAGTGAGGCATTGCAGCCTTTCGAGGACAGTCAATTTCCACTGCATGTTCTTGGGCTGTCCCCCTACACTGAAGTCAGTGGCATAAAAAGTTGGTTTGCCAACGGCATTCTCATTCAACTGCACCAAAACCAACTCCTCATCAGCTTGATTCAACATGGCGAGGTGGTATCCTTTGAAGCCTGTGGCCAAATTCATGACGCAGAAATTCAAGACACCAACACCCTAGTTGGCCGACTGCACCGCGAGATATCAATGATCTGTCGCAGTGCCAGAGTCAGCAATCAGCCACTCTGCTTAATGGGTGATGGCATTACTCAGGAGCTCAACAAAGCCCTGACTGAGCGCGACTACGAACTCATTGAGTTGCCGCTTCGCGCCAATAATCAAGTGATTGACGCCGCATTCTTACCTGTCTGCGCTAAAGCGTTAGCAGCCAACCAGCCAACGATCAATTTTCGCACAGGCCCATTCACCTTAAAAAGCGAATGGGCAGCAATAAAAAAACATCTTTACACCGGTGCAGCATTACTCGTTACCGCCCTCATCATTAGCGGCGCAACGGCCATTCGCACCTATCAACACAAAACAGATGTGGCCGAAAGTTACCGCAAACAGATGACGCAGATCTTTCGTAAAACGCTGCCCAACACCCGCGCCATCGTCAATATTCCGATGCAGCTCAAATCGGCACTGCAACAACTGCAAACCACCAGTGCGCTGATGGGGATAGATAAATCGACCTCGGCACTTTCGGTATTACGCGAGTTTTCAACACACACGCCAACAGATTTGAAGGTTGATATCAAGAACTTCAACTTGGAAGAGGTCACATTGATTGTTGATGGCGAAACAAACTCATTCGACAGTATCAATCGGCTCGCCAGTGAACTACAGCAGTCGGCTATTTTCACCAAGGTCGACATTGCCGATGCAAAAACAAGTATCGACGGTCAGTCGGTTAATTTCCGTCTGCAAATCGCCATCGGTCACCAGGGGGGACAATCATGATGCACTCTCTTTCTACACGCGAAAAGCTGATGGTGATTGGTGGCGGCTTATGCTGCTTGATAGCGCTGGTCTACTTCGCTATGATTAAACCTTACAATGCGGCCATTGAGCGACTAGACACCAAGATCGCCTCACGCAGCAAACAGGTGCAGCACGTTCAACAACTGCAGCAACAATACCAACGAATTCAAGGACAAATAGCCGCCCTTGAGAATCGTCAAACCAGTGCCGAAAACTTTTCACTATTTAGCTTCATCGAAAGCCGGGTAACGCGGATCGCCCAACGGGAAAACCTTACCGCCATGCGGCCATTGCCGACCATCACTCACGAAGATATGACCGAACAGGCGGTTGAAATTAAACTCGAGAAGGTTTCCCTCGGCCAAATGATGCAACTGTTACAGAGTATTGATAGCGCTCCAGCACCGCTACAAGTGAAAACGCTACAACTCAAAGTGCGCTTCGACAACCCACAACAACTCAATGG
>MAXR01000221.1:0-5232 GCA_001751155.1 Desulfuromonadales bacterium C00003068
AATTTGCTCGGCGCAACGCTCTATGGCGGGGGGAACGCTGGGCTCCAATTCAAAACCAAGGCGAGCAGCAAACTCAAGAGCGCGCAGCATGCGCACGGGATCTTCCGCAAAACGTTCATCGGGGTCACCGATGACCCGAATCACACCGTCGCGTAAGTCCTGCATACCGCCCATATAGTCGACGATAGAAAAATCATCAATATCATAGAACAACGCATTAATGGTAAAATCGCGCCGGAAGGCATCTTCACCTGGAGAACCAAAGACGTTTTCAGCGATCTGCAAGCCACCCTCTTCAAGGGTTGGAATCTCATCCTGCTCGGGTTTGCGACGAAATGTCGCCACCTCAATCAAGCTATCGCGACCGAACATAATATGGGCCAAACGAAAGCGACGGCCAACAAGGCGACAGTTACGAAACAATTTCCGCACTTGGTCAGGCGTGGCATCGGTACCAACGTCGAAGTCTTTCGGCTGGCGACCCAACAATAAATCGCGTACACTACCGCCAACAAGGTAAGCGCGATAACCGTGGCGACGTAAACGATAGAGAACCTTCAAACTGTTTTCATCAATTAAAGAGCGGGAGACAGTATGTTCTGCCCTCGGGATAACAACGGGGGCCATTGTTGACGCTTCGAAAGGTTCTGGTGACATTACATGGGCATTTCTGGGCACATCAACACCGTGTTCGACAACTGAATCGCCCTGTAGCCGCAGCCTGTTTAACAGAGAAGTTTGTCATCTCGCAAAACATTCGGCGCAGCCGGTTGAATAACAAATAATTGCTTTAGATCGTAGAAACGCCTAAAACAAAGCTACAATTTACACGGCAATTTAGCAGATAAGCGTTGTTAAAGGAAGAATCAAACGACTAGCGGCTGTCGGACTTGACGGGCCGTAGCGAGAAACAGACTGTTTGAGACCAGATTTTCGAGAATTTGAGAGCGAATAGCTCTCCTATTTGTCGAAAATTATCGGGAATATGGTCCAAATCAGGCTATTTCGCAGTAGGTCCATGTTAAGTTCAACAGTCTGCTAATGCTTGCCGATGACACTTTATTGAATAAGACACGCTGTAACTCGGCCCTGAGGATACGGAATCAATAACCATGACCGACACTCAACACAACCTCATCGTTCTGCTCGGTGCAACCGCATCGGGAAAGACCCATTTAGCCGTTGAAATTGCTCGCATCATTCAAGCTGAAATCATTTCAGCGGATTCACGTCAAGTGTACCGCGGCATGGATATCGGCACAGGAAAAGACCTCGCTGAATACGCTGAGATCCCCTACCATATGATCGATATTGTCGATCCGGGCGACGAGTTCGATCTCTTTAAATTTCAACAACATTTTCCAGCACTATTTAAATCGATCCACCAGCGCCACAAAACACCCCTGCTGTGCGGCGGCACAGGACTCTATCTCGATTCAATTTTAGGCAACGAAGCGATGGTCACAGCTCCGACCAACGAAGCGCTGCGCCGCAAACTTGCCCCCCTAAGCGATGAGGCGTTGCAAGCTGAGTTGCTCGCCCTACAACCTGAACAACACAATCGGACCAACCTTGATGATCGCGAACGCACACTGCGTGCTATAGAGATTGCTGAGGCACGCCGCCTAACGCCACCAACGGCGTTGATTGACACCCTTCAGCCACTGGTGTTTGGTCTACGTTGGCAGAGAGAGACCCTGCGCAAACGGATCACTCAGCGCTTGAAAGAACGTCTCGATGAAGGGATGATCGAAGAGGTTGCCCACCTACATCAACAGGGCGTGAGTTGGCAGGTTTTAGAATTTTACGGTTTGGAGTACCGCTTTATCGCTCAACATCTACAGAACCGCTTAACACGCAACGATATGGTGCAAAAGCTAGCCAGTGCTATCCATCAGTTTGCCAAACGGCAAGATACGTGGTTTCGCCGCATGGAACGGCGTGGCTGCACCATCCATTGGCTCGATGGCGAAGAAAATCCATTGCAACAGTTCATGGCGGTGATCGCAACACTTCACCGCCCGTAGCAACCATACTTTAAACCATTTGAGGGGATCTACATGACATCTGACAGCCAAGAAACTGCTCCACCACCAGCCGACAAACGGCAAGGACTTCGCTGCGCACTGTTAATCAAGAAAGTTCGCCTCGAAGATGAGCGTCGCGTTTTTTTCGGCTACGGCACCAATATTAGCCGCAGTGGATTATTCATCTCAAGTGTCAACCCAACGGCCATCGGCAGTCAATTCACAATCGAGATCAGTATTCCATCGCCACTAGATGTCACATTCACCTGCTGCTGCGAAACAGTTTGGCAGCGGAAATATTCGGCAAAAAGCACCCGTGAACCAGGCATGGGACTGCGCTTCATCGACCTAGATGATGAGATTAAAGCACAGATTGATACGTGGATTCATAACCAAGCAGAAAAAGAGGAATCTAAGATAGAATAAGCTTCGAGTTTTTTTAAGAAGAGCAATAAGAAAAATGGTGATCGGCGGAAACTAGAGCCCAGCCATCAGGGCTTCCCAAAAACAATTTAAAGCGGCCTTGGTTGCCTTTTGCGACAACTCTTGATCAAGCTGTGGAATTTTCTCAAAAACGAGGATAAAAACATGGCGCAACTCTTCAAGTTCAGCATCGAGTGCCTTATCGCTAATCCCCGTGCGGATCCAATCACCAGAGATTTCACGCATCCGGTCGCGTTGCTGCTCCATCACTTGCTCAAAAGGTGCCTGCAATACGAGCCAGTGTTCCTGAGCAACATCTTGTGCCACACACAGCATATCTTTATAGGTTTTTCCGCTATTGAACGCCACACAACCTCCCCATTACGCTATGAACTTTCATCCAACCTGTTAAACTCAACACTCATGTAACGACAGATCATCTTGCCAACAAACTTTTACTATACTGTAATCTGACAAATTTCAAAAGCCCTGTCATGTCTGAAGTCATTTTATTGCGCCCAACTCTACGGGCTTAGTAGTTTCACCTTCGCCAAAAATCTGCTAGATTGAAACGTACGACTATCAAACAACCATAATTAATAGAATCGTCTCAATATAGACGGATCCCATCTGCTCACCATCAACTTAATTCACAATAAGCAACATAAAGGATTTTGGCGTGAAAACAATCAAATCATTTTTTATTTTAACCCTGCTCTTTACTCTTGGCTATGGCACCTATTTCTATTTTCACGACACCGATGGCCCCCTAGCCCTTCTTGACCCAAGCGGCGGTTCAATCACTAGAAAAACACCGATTACCCTTACACTCAATGACGAAACCAGCATGTTGGCGCAGGTAACTATTGTATTGATACAGGATGGTAAAACTGTCGAAATCCTCAACAAAGACTATCCTGAGAACACCCCCATAGCACGCGAAGAAATTGACCTCTCTAAGCAATTTCTAAAGGACGGTCTCCTCACACTACAGATCACAAGCCGAGATCGTTCGATTTACCATTTTGGCGACGGTAACACTGCTACGACATCGTTCCAGTTGATTCGCGACACTCGTCCGCCCCTTATCGAGGTATTGAGCACAGCGCATAACTTAACCGTCGGTGGCGCAGGTATTGTCGCCTACAGTATTGGTGAAGTGGTCGAGAACTCAGGTGTACAAATCGGCGATTACTTTTTCCCCGGCCATCAACAACTTTCGGGTGACTACCTATGCCTGTTCACTTTTCCCTACAACGCCGACCCAGAAGAGATTCCACAGGTCGTTGCGATGGATGAAGCTGGCAATCAAGGGGTGGGTGGATTCTATTACCGCTTGAAACAACCAAAATTTAAAGTAGATAAAATTCCAATCAGTGACCGTTTTCTTAAAAGGAAAATGCCGCAGTTTCAAGATTTTTTCCCTCAAGCTGAGACCCCTCTTGAAGTGTTCTTGAATGTAAACCGAATTTTACGACCGAAAAATCGCGCTTGGCTCAGTGACGTGGCAGCAATGACGAGCGATAGCTTTGAGTGGAGCCAATCATTCTTACGCCAGCCTGGTGCTGCGACACGGGCCACTTTTGGCGACCGCCGCCACTATTTCCACAACGACAAAGAGATCGACCAACAGACCCACCTTGGTATCGACCTCGCCTCGATTGCGCGCGCTAAAGTCCCAGCGACCAACAGTGGCACCGTTGTCTATACCGATATTATGGGCATCTATGGTCAGTGTATTATTATCGACCACGGCCTAGGGCTGCAAACACTGTATGCACACCTCAGTTCCATGGCTGTTGAAGTGGGTGATGTGGTCGAACGCGGTCAGATCATCGGCCGTACAGGAGCGACGGGCCTTGCTGGTGGTGACCATCTCCATTATGGTATTATTGTTGGCGGCGTTCCTGTTAATCCCATTGAGTGGTGGGATAAAAACTGGGTTCGCAACAATATTACCAGCAAACTTCAACTCAGTTCAGAGCAATAACGGAGGGATCGTTATGATTTTATCTGGCCAAGAGATTCAACAACGCCTCGGCGACGACATCCTCATTGAGCCATTTAGCCCCGAGCAGCTCAACCCAAACAGTTACAATCTGTGTTTGCACAATGAACTGATGATCTATACTGATCCAGTTCTAGACATGAAAAAACCGCCGCAAACTGAAGCACTGATGATCCCCGAGGAGGGATTAGTGCTTGAACAGGGGCGGCTCTACTTAGGCCGAACGTGCGAGCATACGACAACCAATAATTTAGTGCCCATGCTGGAGGGCCGTTCATCCATCGGTCGCCTTGGGCTATTTATCCATGTCACAGCAGGGTTCGGTGATGTTGGTTTTAGCGGCTACTGGACGCTGGAGATGTTTTGTATCCACCCCATACGGATCTACCCCGGGGTGGAGATATGTCAAATCTTTTACCATAGCATTGAGGGCGACCACCAAAACTACGCCAGTGGTAAATATCAGAACAACCAAGGAATTCAACCGAGTCTACTCTACAGAGATTTTGACAACGTCGCGCACGACACATAAGTAACAGCATAAAAGGGGAGCCAAAAATCGGCTCCCCTTTTTATATTCATCACTTTTCGGTTTTGTTTATTTTTTAGTATAAAAAACGCGCTGAGCTTTACCTTCTTGGCGTGGCAGTTCCCCAGGTTTAAACACATCTCCTTTGGGTGAAAAACCTAACGCCTCTTTCAACACCCTTTCGACCATAAATCCACTAACACCCTCTTCGGCTTCAACGTTAATACGCACGTCTTTAACACCAT
>MAXR01000221.1:5247-7222 GCA_001751155.1 Desulfuromonadales bacterium C00003068
TGAACAGGGAAGAAATTAACCCCTTTGACAATCAGCATATCATCCAAACGCCCGGTGATCGGGGCGATACGCACATGGGTGCGGCCACACTGGCACGGTTGCCGCGAGACGATACGGGTTAAATCAGCGGTTCTAAAACGGATAACAGGCAGTGCCTCGCGGGTGAGCGCGGTGACGACTAACTCACCGATTTCACCATCGGCAACGGGCTGTTGGGTTTTGGGGTCGAGGATCTCAATGAGGTAATGATCTTGCCATACATGGAGGCCATCATGGGCCGAACAATCCATCCCCAGAGTACCCACCCCACCTGTTTCAGTCATGCCGTAGATATCAAAGGCTTCAACACCAAGACCTGAGCACACTTTTTCTTTCATACTGTTGGAGAATATTTCAGCTCCAAACATGCACACTTTTAAGTCGGGTAGAGTCTCTCCTGTTGATTCAAGTTGCTCAAGTATTCGCGTGGCATAGGAGACCACACCGGTCAGGGCAAAGGTATTAAAATCGCGTGCCAAAGAGATCTGCCGCCGGGTGTTGCCCGCCCCAGTTGGCACGACAAACAGATCAAGGTTTTGCGCGCCATGATAAAAACCAAACCCGCCGTTAAACAGGCNNGCCATGCAATCGGCCCACTGCTCTAAATCGCCACGGGTATAGGGCATCACCACAGGAATACCTGTGGAACCCGACGACATGTGCATCTCGACAAGGTTTTTCTTATCGACACACGACAGCCCTAAGGGATAGTTATCGCGTAAGAGATCTTTGCTCATCAACGGTAGCGAGCTTAAATCATCAACGCCGTTAATACTGTCGGGATCGACACCCGCAGCATCGAATCGTTGGCGATATTGATCATTATGGTCGTAAACATAGCGAACAATCTGGCGCAACCGCTGCCCTTGTAATTGACGCAGTTCATCTTGTGGCAAGGTTTCGAGTTCAGCTTGATAATAGGGACTTAAGCTCATACCAAACTCCTACCAATGACAAATGCCATCAGGTTGCTATCTAGAAATTCTGGTTTTACACACTGGGTAATCGCCTGTTCCCACACTGCGGAAGGGAGGTCTAGGTCCGTCGACATCGCCCCAAGAATCACCAAGTTTGCAACCTTAGGGTTGCCGATATCCTCGGCAGCCTGTTGAACATCCACCCATGCTAAACGGGGGTACACCTCGCGCAATCTCGGCTCTAAATCTTGAGGGTATTTACTTTGCCCGGTTGAAACCGTAACGGGGATAATCGCCTGCTGCGAAACAACAGCAAAACCACCTTCAGCAAGATAAGGGTGATAACGTAACCCCTCCACTTGCTCTAACGCACCAATGACTCGTGCTGTCCCTTCGGCCACCAATGGGCTAAACACTTTACGACCGTAGCGTATTTGAGCGATGACAGAACCACCGCGCTGAGCCATACCGTGAACTTCGTTGGTTTTAACTTCGTATCCCGCTAACGATGCCGCTGTTGCCATCACCTCGCTGGCGAGAAGAATCCCCTGCCCACCGACACCAACAAGAATCACACTGGTTATTTCATCATTTTTCATGACCACTCTCCTCTGCGGCAACAAATGCGTCAACGGGACAAACCTGAGCACATAACCCACAGCCGGTACACTGATATAGGTCGACATGGGGAGTTGCTTCAACCCCTTCAATGGCAGGACAACCCAATTTTAAACATTTGCCACATTGAATACATTTTTCGCCATCAACTTGTAATCGCGGCCCTTGCAATGCGCGCTCTTTTAACACACACGGCCCCTCTGAAATGATCAACCACGGCTCATCTGATTCGATTGCCTGCTTCAGAACGGCTTGAGTATTTTCAACATCGTAAGGATTAATCCGCACCACATGCTCCATACCACAGGCGCGGCCAATCGCTTCGATTGAAACCTTTTTCGTTGCCTCGCCCATGAGAGTGCGCCCTGTACCAGGATGATCTTGATGACCGGTCATAGCGG
>MAXR01000222.1:0-1754 GCA_001751155.1 Desulfuromonadales bacterium C00003068
TAAATTCTCGTGGATATTCCCGAGAGCCGCCTGCGCTAACGCGGATTTACCACCGGCCAGCTGAATTGAATCTGTTTCCGAGCTTAGCCTTGTAAGCGTTCGGTCAATTGCAAACAACTTTCCCAAGTCACCTGCTGTGGCCATTACCAGATTGTCTTTTATACCACTGGTAAGTTCGCTACTTGCAACCTCCAAGGCAGTTTTTGTGCGCGTATTTAGTTCCGAAAGTTTTATTGCGGACGCAAGGTCCGATCGCCCGATGGTAATCATTTTACATCTCCAATAACTTTTTCATCAATCCATCAAGAACAGAAATCACGCGGGCGTTGGCGGCATATGCGTGTTCGATAACAAGTAGAGACTGCATTTCTTTGTCTGTATCAACGCCGGTTGCATGTAGTTCTTCCGCACGAAGTAGCGAGTGTACACTGTGTTTATAGGCGTTCTCTTCGTCTGTTCTGGCGGATTCCGATGCCCAAAATGAAGATATCTCTTCCGCAAAACCCACGCCGCTCATGGCAATCGCCAACCCAAGATTGGCGGATGCAGGCTTAATATCCCCAAGCGCGCTTACCATCCGGATTAGTTGCCCACTTTCCCCGACAACTCCTTGCGTTAATGCGCCTATGCCGTCACGTAACCGCCAAATTTCCCCACCATTTGCAGGATCCACCAACGCGTTCACAGATATGCGGGCGCTAATCCCGATCTCATTTATCGAATTGTAGAACCCCCCTGCATCTGCAAACAATCCCGCACCACCAACCGCTAAAGTTGGATCAACGGACAGATCCTGAAATCTCTCGATTAAGTCAACGGAAAGTGCGTCTAGGCGGGTTTGAAATTCAGGTGCTACTGAGTCTCGAACCAAGAAGTTTGCTGACAGAGACCCTCCCGATATTCCACGCCCAGAGGTGCCGACGTCAATTGGTTTCCCGTTGATAGATAACCCAGATAAAGCACCCGATGCTAGCGTCATACTTGGTACAATCAAATGCGTCTGCGTAAACTCCAATGTCCTTGCCGAGTAATTCAGCAACACTTCGCCGCCTTGTGAAAAAATCGCAATCTCGCCATTGTCAGTTTTTGTTTGCCTAATAGGAATAATCGCATTCACGCGATCGACAGCGATTTGCCGCTGATCTTCCAAGGTTGAAACATTTCGCCCGGACATTGAAAGCATCCTGATTTCTGCATTTAGAGACTCAATCTGTTTTAATGAAACATTAACTGTCTCCACATCTTTTGCGATGCTGGCATCGGCATCAATACGCACCCGATTAACTTCGGTTGAAATCTGGTTAAATGTTAGCGTGAGGCTTTTTGCGCTAAGTAAAATACCTTGCTGTAGCGCAGCCGAATCCGGTGCGCTAACCGCCATAGATAACGCGTCTTCAAACGCAGCATATTGTACGGCCAAAGCATCAGGCTCCCCGGGCCCTCCCATTACGCTGGCTAACCTGGCCAACGCGTCTGATTTTGTCGATGTGTTGGCAAAATCCGCGGCTGCTCCTTGTCGTAGGCGCGTAGCTAATAGATCCTCGCTTCGGGTTATGCCCTCTATTCGAACGCCGCTTCCTTGGCTTCCCAGAATTGTTGCCGTGTACTCCACTTGTTGGTGGCTGTACCCTTCGGTCAACGCGTTTGATACGTTGTTGGATACAGTTTCGGCTGAACGTGACATCGTAGACAGGCCAGAATACGCATTGTTCATTGCGTTTGAGATACTCATAGCACTGTCTCCTTAATTTAGC
>MAXR01000222.1:1765-2153 GCA_001751155.1 Desulfuromonadales bacterium C00003068
GATGAATACGCTCGTTGCGTTTTGATCAGGGCGGTAAGTTCGCCGGCGATGTCAGTTGTAGATTCCTCGCGCGCATAGCCGATTGTCGACCCTGTCGGGCCAGTACCCGCATCCCACAAATACATCGGTCCGCTTGCTTGCGAGAGCGTGAACGCTTGATTGCTTTCGGCATTCAAACCATTGGGATTTCGCACATCGATAACCGGCACCTGATAAATCGTACGCGTAAATCCACTGTCATAAATGGCAGAAACAATTCCATTTTCATCGATTTCTACCGAAGTCAAATTTCCGGTCGGAGCACCATTTTTGGTAAGCGAAATAGGGACAAATTCAGCCGACATTTGTGTTAACCGTGTTGATCCACCAGGCTCTCCAACTTCTATTT
>MAXR01000222.1:2166-3488 GCA_001751155.1 Desulfuromonadales bacterium C00003068
CGGAACCGCCCGTCGTCGGCGTATCATTAAATGCGATTGTGAACTCTGCAACAGGAAGCGCACCGGTTGCTTCGTCAATTAATTCTAGCGTCCATGTATTTGACTGCCCTACGCCAGGTATAATAGGCGTAAACACCGCAGTCATAGTTTTCGTTGTACCCAGATTGTCAAAATACTCCATCGATATCTGATAAGGGTCACCCGATGCACCCGCTTCCGTAGCGATCGCTGGAAGATTAACGCCCAAGCCGATCAAATCCGTAGGGCTTGCCGCAAACTGATTCAGATTGACGAAAACCGGCTCCAACCCAGCGGCGCTGTCCCTTGGTTGCACTGGAATTGTGCCGTCAGCCAATGCTGGCCAACCCATTAACGCCAATCCGTTTTGCGATGTCAGAATACCGTTTTTATCTGGTGTAAACGACCCCGTCGTGGTCATCATCAATGGATAAGTGCCGCCCGTCTGCCCTAAAGTAGAAGTTGCCGTCACGGGCAGCATGCCTCGTCCAGCAATCGCGATATCCGTTGGGTTCGAGGTAGGTGTGAGCGAGCCTTGCGTCGTCACATTTCGAAAGGTATTCACCGTCACACCGCCAGCCGTATACCGCCCTTTGCTTTGCGCCAAAGCAACCGATGAAAAGTCGGCATCGGCCCGTTTATAACCAAAAGTCCCCGAGTTCGCGATGTTATCGGCAATAGTTGCCAGTTTGCTGGCATTGACGTTCAAACCAGTAACGCCCGCATTCAACGATGAAGAAATTGTCATTCTAAGCCCTTCTGAACTATTTCACTTTCAGAATCATTATCTGTGATGGACCCTTAACATCCGGTAAACAGGGAAAATATTTGGCGCACTGGCGCTCTTAAACGATTCAAGTTTTGCCGAAATGGTTACTGGCCCGTAGACACACTACGCAGTAAAATAATTTCAATTCGCCGATTCCGGATTACACCGGCGGCGGGTTGGCTAGGCGATCGGTCTGCGTACCCCGTCACCCGCGCGACCCGGCTAGCAAATACACCAGCAGCAACCATACGCTGACGGGAAAACTGTGCCCTCTCTGAGGAAAGTATAAACTTATCTCCACCGTCCAGTTTAACTTCGTCAGTATGACCCAAAATCGCAACATCATTGCTGACAATTCCGATCACATCGGCAATCATATCAAGCAATAATAGCATCTTATCACTAGGGTCTTCCGTGTTAACGATAAATAGCGGTGACGACGGCAGGTCGAAAACTTCGATGATCAACCCTTCGTCCGTGATCCGCGTGTTTACATGTTTCAACAGGTCGTCCGCCACAGTGCTTTCGCCACTAT
>MAXR01000223.1 GCA_001751155.1 Desulfuromonadales bacterium C00003068
ACCGGGATGCGCATACCGTTCTCGGTAAATATCTGGGTCATACCCAGTTTTTTTCCCAGAATTCCGTTTACCATCATACTATCCTTATCAAAAGCTATTCGAACCTACAGCTTAATTTCAACGAAGACACCAGCTGACAAATCTAACTTCATCAACGCATCTACCGTTTGCTGTGTAGGATCCAATATATCTACGAGACGCTTATGAGTACGAATCTCAAATTGCTCACGACTTGTCTTATTTACATGGGGACCACGCAACACACAGTACTTATTAATTACTGTAGGGAGCGGGATAGGACCCGCCAAGTGGGACCCAGTCCGTTTCACCGTATCGACAATTTCATTGACTGCCATATCAAGCAGCTTATGATCATACGCCTTCAGGCGAATTCTTATTTTCTGACTGGACATTTGCTAACCTCGATTACTCAATAATTTCACTAACGACACCGGCACCAACAGTACGACCACCTTCACGAATCGCGAAGCGTAGCTCTTTATCCATAGCGATCGGAGTGATCATGTCTACGGTCATGGCGATATTATCACCAGGCATTACCATTTCAACGCCTTCTGGCAATTCCACGATTCCTGTTACATCTGTTGTACGGAAGTAGAACTGTGGACGATACCCCTTGAAGAATGGAGTGTGACGTCCGCCCTCTTCTTTTGTTAGGATATAGGCCTCGGCCTTAAAGCGGGTGTGAGGCTTAATGCTGCCTGGGTGCGACAATACCTGACCGCGCTCAATGTCCTCACGCTTAACACCACGAAGAAGCACGCCAACATTGTCGCCCGCTTGACCTTGATCAAGAAGCTTACGGAACATCTCGACACCTGTTACGGTTGTCTTTGCTGTTTCCTTCATGCCAACGATTTCAATCTCTTCGCCAACCTTAACAATACCGCGCTCAATACGACCTGTTGCAACAGTACCGCGACCAGAGATTGAGAACACGTCCTCAACTGGCATCAAGAATGGTAGATTAACAGCACGCTCAGGTTCTGGAATATAAGAATCAACCGCAGCCATCAAGTCGTGAATTGGTTGCTCATCAGCCTCACCAGTCTCACACTGGAGTGCCTTAAGTGCCGAACCAGGAATGACAGGAAGGTCGTCACCAGGAAAATCATAAGCGGATAACAGCTCACGAATCTCCATCTCAACCAACTCCATCAGCTCCTCATCATCTACCATGTCTGCCTTATTAAGGAAAACAACGATCGCAGGAACACCAACTTGACGAGCAAGCAGAATGTGCTCACGAGTCTGAGGCATGGGACCATCAGCTGCCGAACAGACAAGAATTGCTCCGTCCATCTGAGCCGCACCGGTAATCATGTTCTTTACATAGTCAGCGTGACCTGGGCAATCGACGTGTGCATAGTGACGAGCAGCAGTTTCGTACTCGACGTGAGCTGTTGCGATAGTAATTCCACGCTCGCGCTCTTCTGGTGCATTGTCAATTTGGTCAAATGCTTGCATCTCTGCTTGACCCAGACCAGCCATTACTTTTGTAATTGCTGCAGTCAGTGTGGTTTTACCATGGTCAACGTGGCCAATTGTACCAATGTTGACATGGGGCTTTGTTCTTTCAAATTTTTCCTTTGCCATGACTTTACTCCTTAGCCCTTAACTTTTGCGATAATTTCTTCAGAAATCGCTTTCGGTACCTGCTCATAATGATCAAATACCATTGTATAGTTCGCACGACCCTGAGTTGCACTTCGCAAATCTGTCGCATATCCAAACATACTAGATAGTGGCACGTGCGCACCAATCACCTGAGCACCACCACGAGATTCCATACCCTGAATCTTACCGCGGCGACTATTCAAGTCACCAATTACGTCGCCCATGTACTCTTCAGGAACAACTACCTCAACTGCCATCATCGGCTCAAGCAGAGCGGGACCAGCCTTAGCTGCGCCCTCTTTAAAGCCTAGTGAACCTGCAATCTTAAATGCCATTTCGTTTGAGTCAACATCATGATAAGAACCGTCATAGACAGTAACCTTAACATCGACGATTGGAAATCCTGCAAGCACGCCGTTCTGAGATGCTTCTTCAGCACCCTTGCCGACAGCACTAATATACTCACGAGGGATAGCACCGCCCTTGATCGCATCAACAAACTCAAAACCATCACCTGGCTCCGAAGGCTCAATACGCAACCAACAATCACCATACTGACCACGGCCACCCGACTGACGAACAAACTTACCCTGAACTTCAACCTTACGAGTAATGGACTCACGGTAAGCAACCTGAGGCGCACCAATGTTTGCTTCAACATTAAATTCACGCTTCATACGATCAATAATGACTTCAAGATGGAGCTCACCCATTCCTGACAAGATCGTCTGACCAGTTTCCTCATCAGAACGAACACCAAGAGAAGGATCCTCAGCTAACAGCTTACCAAGAGCAGTACCCATCTTTTCCTGGTCACTCTTAGTCTTAGGCTCAACTGCAATATGGATAACAGGCTCAGGAAACTCCATCGCCTCCAGCAGACATTCTTCATTAAGAGAGCAAAGAGTATCACCGGTGGTACTATATTTAAGACCGACTGCCGCCGCAATATCACCAGCGTAAACTTGCTTAATCTCTTCTCGCTTGTTGGCGTGCATCTTAAGAATACGACCCAAGCGCTCTTTTTTGCCTTTAGTCGAATTCAGAACAAACGATCCGGCCTCAGCAACGCCAGAATAAACACGGAAGAAAGTAAGTTGACCAACAAAAGGATCTGTCATGATTTTGAAAGCGAGAGCCGCGAACGGACCCTCATCAGAAGCAGGACGCGTAATTTCGTTACCTTTGGGATCAACACCCTCAATGGCAGGCACGTCAGTTGGGCAAGGCATGTAATCAACAACGGCATCAAGCAAATGCTGAACGCCTTTGTTTTTAAATGCACTACCACACAGGACTGGATTAATATGAAGACCAATCGTCGCGCGACGAATGCTCGCCTTCAACTCATCAACAGTAATCTCTTCACCGCCGAGGTATTTTTCCATCAATTCATCATCGTGAGACGACAATTCATCCAGCATCGCTTCGCGCGCTTCCGCAACCGCGTCAGCCATGTCAGCAGGAATTTCAACTTCGTCAAACTTAGCCCCAAGAGACTCGTCGTCCCAAACAAAAGCCGTCATCTTAACAAGGTCAACAACACCCTTAAAATAATCTTCCTTACCAATAGGAAGCTGAAGCGCGACAGGGTTTGCACCCAAACGGTCACGCATCATATCAACACCATTCTGAAAGTCAGCACCAGTACGATCCATCTTATTAACAAAAGCAAGACGAGGCACACCATACTTATCAGCTTGACGCCAAACAGTCTCAGACTGAGGCTCAACGCCACCAACAGAACAGAACACGGCAACAGCACCATCAAGCACGCGCAAAGAGCGCTCTACTTCGATAGTAAAGTCGACATGACCAGGGGTATCAATTATATTTACGCGGTAATCGTTCCAGAAACAGGTTGTTGCAGCTGAGGTAATAGTAATTCCGCGCTCTTGCTCCTGCTCCATCCAGTCCATCGTGGCTGCGCCATCATGAACTTCACCGATCTTGTGAGACACACCCGTATAGTACAGAATACGCTCAGTTGTTGTCGTCTTACCCGCATCAATATGTGCCATGATGCCAATATTACGTGTCTTAGATAGAGATACATTACGTGCCACAGCTCAACATCCTCCAAACAACAAACTACAGGTTACCAACGATAATGAGCAAAGGCCTTATTCGCCTCAGCCATACGATGAGTATCTTCCTTCTTCTTCACAGACGCACCGCGATTATTTGCGGCATCTAGAAGCTCGGCTGCCAAACGCTCACACATGGTCTTCTCACCACGGCCACGCGACGCTGTCAAAACCCAACGGATCACGAGTGCATTTCGACGGTCAGGACGAACCTCAATAGGAACCTGATAAGTTGAGCCACCAACACGGCGAGACTTAACCTCAAGAAGCGGGCGAATATTTTCAAATGCCTTCTTGAACACCTCAACAGCGTCCTCACCACTTCTCTCGACAACTAAGTCAAACGCACCATAAACAATCTTCTCAGCAACACTTTTCTTGCCACCGATCATAAGGTTATTAACGAATTTTGTCACCAACTTGTCATTGTACTTCGGATCTGCTAAAACGATCCGCTTTGCAACTTCTCTTCTTCTTGGCATAACTGGACTACCCCATCATTAACGAAAAATTACTTAGGACGCTTAACACCATACTTCGAACGACCCTGCATACGACCCTGAACACCGGCCAAATCCAAAGTACCACGAACAATATGATAACGAACACCAGGCAAGTCTTTCACACGACCACCACGAACAAGAACAACAGAGTGCTCCTGCAAGTTGTGACCAACACCCGGTATATACGAAGTGACAACGATGCCATTTGTAAGACGGACTCGAGCGACCTTCCTCAAGGCAGAGTTAGGCTTCTTAGGTGTCGTAGTATATACACGCGTACATACTCCACGGCGCTGCGGATTAGACCTTAGTGCAGGCGCGGTTGACTTCCGCTCTTTTTTCTTGCGTCCCTTACGGACCAACTGATTGATTGTCGGCATTTACTTACTCCCGAAATTACTATTCACAGAATTGAAAGAACAAGTTTCCCCTCAGGGAAACCAGCGAACAATAACAACTGCCTCGACACTTGTCAAGGCAGTTGTACGAAAAACAAACTTTTTTATCTACTTACTGCATTAACTTTCTGCCGTAGCAGGTTCTACATCCGCTGCATCTGCAACCTCAGGAGACTCAACAACGCCTTGCTCAACAAGCTGCTCTGACTCAGCAACCAGCAGCTTAGCACTGCGATACTTAACGATCCCTGTTCCTGCGGGGATCAAACGGCCCATAATTACATTTTCCTTCAAACCACGAAGGTGATCGACTTTGCCCTCAATTGAAGCCTGAGTCAAGACCTTTGTTGTTTCTTGAAATGATGCAGCCGAAATAAATGACTCAGTAGACAATGAAGCCTTGGTAATACCAAGCATAACTGGCTCACCAACTGCAGGTTGACCATCTTGATCAAAAATACGCTCATTTTCAACTTCGAAATCAATACGAGAAACTTGATCATCGATAAGGAAATGAGTATCACCAACTTCAAGGATTCTAACTCTTCGAAGCATCTGACGAACAATTGTCTCAATATGCTTATCGTTGATAGCAACACCCTGGAGACGATAAACCTCTTGAACTTCATCGACCAAGTACTTAGCTAATTCCTTTTCACCCAATACACGTAGTATATCGTGTGGGTTACGCGGACCATCCATCAGCGGCTCACCAGCCTGTACAATATCACCCTCATGGACACTGATATGCTTGCCTTTAGGGATCAAAAACTCCATTGGCTCGCCGAACTCTGGCGTAACAACAACCTTACGCTTACCTTTTGAATCCTTACCAAACGTAACAATACCATCAATTTCGGTTAAGACCGCAAACTCCTTTGGCTTACGCGCTTCAAACAGTTCCGCAACGCGTGGCAAACCTCCAGTAATATCTTTGGTCTTAGTCGTTTCACGAGGAATCTTAGCTAAAACGTCACCAGCAAAAACGTCTTCGCCCTCAGGGATAATAATATTTGCACCAACAGGAAGCATATATCTTGCGGGAAGTCCCGTAGGCAGCTTAACAGATCGACCCTCTTCATCCTTCATGACAATTCTTGGTCGTTTGTCAGTAAGCTTTGTTTCAATAATAACCTTACGAGACAATCCGGTGACATCATCAACCTTTTCATCCATAGTGACGCCGATAAGGACATCACTAAAGGCTATCCGCCCAGACACCTCAGTCAAAATTGGCATAGTGTAAGGGTCCCACTCGGCCAGCAGCATTCCCGCTGTAACAGGTGCACCATCGCCAACAGTTACTCGTGAACCATAAACCAGCGCATGGCGCTCGCGCTCACGACCCGTTTCGTCAACGATAACGATTTCACCATTACGACTCATAACGACGTAATGTCCATCACGGTCGACAACTGTTTTCAAATTAACAAACTGCATAGCACCATCAAACCGTGCCTCAAGGGATGTCTGTTCAGCACGACGCGATGCCGTACCACCGATATGGAAGGTACGCATAGTAAGCTGCGTACCCGGCTCACCGATTGACTGTGCAGCAATAACACCCACAGCTTCACCGAGATTAACCATATGACCACGAGCAAGATCACGGCCATAACAGGTCGCACAAATACCGTGCTTACTCTTACAAGTCAATACGGAACGAATCTGCAGCTTTTCTATCCCTGCTTGCTCAATTTGAGCAACCAGCGTTTCAGTAATCTCTTGGTTGGCCGGGACAATTAATTCGCCCGTCATCGGATCACACACATCCTCAAGAGCAGTACGACCTAAAATACGATCGCCAAGCGACTCAATAACCTCACCACCTTCGGTGAGTGAATTGACCATAATACCATCAATGGTTTCACAATCACGTTCAGTAATGATGGCATCCTGAGCAACATCAACGAGACGTCGGGTCAAGTAACCGGAGTTCGCTGTTTTAAGCGCGGTATCGGCCAAACCTTTACGCGCACCATGAGTCGAAATAAAATACTGAAGTACCGTTAAACCCTCACGGAAGTTCGCAGTGATCGGTGTTTCAATAATTTCACCTGAAGGCTTTGCCATCAAACCACGCATACCAGCCAACTGGCGAATCTGTTGCGCACTACCACGAGCACCAGAGTCGGCCATCATGTGGATTGCATTAAACGATGCAGACTCGATTTTTTCGCCAGATTCAGAGACAAACTCATCAACAGATAGATCGCCAAGCATGGTATCAGCAATATCTTCAGTACATTTAGCCCAGATATCAATAACTTTGTTGTAGCGCTCACCATCGGTAATCAAACCTTCGGTATACTGACTTTGGATCTCTGTAACCTCTGAAAGTGCCGTGTTAATATATTCTGGCTTACTTTCTGGAACAACCATATTATCAAGGCAGATTGAAATCCCTGCCAAAGTTGAAAAGCGATAACCCGTCTGCTTGAGCTTGTCAGCCAAGATAACCGTTTCCTTATTACCAACAAGACGGAAACTTGCATCAATCAGCTCCCCAACCTGCTTTTTAGTCATGACTTTGTTGATATAGTCGAAGGGGATCCCAGCAGGGACAGCCTCACGCAACAAAACACGACCTACAGAGGTTTCAGTTAACACAGCCTCTTCGCAATCGGTACGCTTGATCCGAACCTTAATTCCAGCCTGCAAGTCAACAGCACCAGAATCGTAGGCAATTTGAACCTCATCAGTTGATGAGAAAACCTTACCCGACCCCTCAACAAAAGGACGAATTCTCGTCATATAATAGATGCCCAAAATCATATCCTGAGAAGGTACAATAATTGGCTTTCCATTTGCTGGAGACAAGATGTTGTTGATCGACATCATCAACACTCGTGCTTCAATTTGACTCTCTATTGACAGAGGCAAATGAACCGCCATCTGGTCACCGTCAAAGTCAGCATTAAATGCAGCACAAACCAAAGGGTGCAACTGAATCGCCTTACCCTCAACAAGCACAGGCTCAAACGCCTGAATACCTAAACGGTGCAAAGTTGGTGCCCGGTTCAGCATAACAGGATGCTCTTTAATGACCTCTTCGAGAACGTCCCATACTTCGGGCTTCTCTTTTTCAACTAATTTCTTGGCACTCTTAATCGTCGTGCAAAAACCACGCTCTTCAAGTTTATTGTAAATAAAAGGCTTAAACAGCTCTACGGCCATCTTCTTTGGCAAGCCACACTGATGAAGCTTAAGCTCAGGACCAACAACAATGACTGAACGACCTGAATAGTCAACACGCTTACCAAGAAGGTTTTGACGGAAACGACCGCCTTTACCCTTGAGCATATCTGACATGGATTTTAACGGGCGCTTATTGGGCCCTGTAATTGCACGACCACGACGACCATTGTCAAATAAAGCATCAACAGCTTCTTGCAACATTCGCTTTTCATTACGAATAATAACATCAGGAGCACGCAATTCCATCAAGCGCTTCAAACGGTTATTACGATTAATAACGCGACGATACAAATCATTTAAATCTGATGTTGCAAAACGTCCACCATCGAGAGGAACCAATGGTCGCAACTCTGGTGGTAGCACTGGGATAACTTCAAGAATCATCCACTCTGGCCGGTTACCACTACGCATGAATGCATTAACAACTTTAAGTCGCTTAGCAACCTTCTTGCGCTTCGCCTCACTGGCTGACTCACGCATCTCCACCCGAAGGACTTCGGCAATCTCCTCAAGCTCAAGTGCCGAAAGAAGTTCACGCACGGCTTCAGCACCCATGCTTGCGGTAAACTGGCCAGCAAACTCATCCATCAACTCGCGATATTTATCTTCAGAAAGAATGGCTCCATTCTCTAGCGGTGCGTCCCCTTTATCGAGAACAACATAAGCTTCAAAATAGAGTACTTTTTCGAGTTCCTTCAGGGTCATATCGAGAAGCGTTGCAATACGTGAAGGCAATGACTTCAAAAACCAAATATGGGCCACAGGGCAAGCCAAGTCAATATGGGCAAGACGCTCACGGCGAACCTTACTCGGAATAACCTCGACACCACACTTTTCGCAAACAATACCACGATGTTTCATCCGCTTGTATTTGCCACAGTTGCACTCGTAATCTTTTACAGGTCCAAAGATTTTCGCACAAAACAGACCATCACGCTCGGGTTTAAACGTGCGATAATTAATGGTCTCGGGCTTCTTGACTTCACCAAAAGAGCGCTCTCTTATTGCCTCAGGTGAAGACAACGATAGTCGAATCTTATCGAAACTCAATGGATCTTTTGGACGTTCAAATAGGCTAAAAATATCTTCCAAAACACATCTCCTTAGGGGATGGCAGGTTTATTCGTTTTCCTGAAGCTCAACATCTAGACAAAGTGCTTGAAGTTCCTTAATCAGAACATTAAACGACTCAGGCAAGCCTGCTTCCAACGTATGACGCCCTTTAACAATGGCCTCATACATCCGCGTACGACCAGCAACATCATCGGACTTGACAGTTAAGAATTCTTGCAACGCGTGCGCTGCACCATATGCTTCCATAGCCCAGACTTCCATCTCACCCAATCGCTGACCACCAAATTGAGCTTTACCACCCAATGGTTGCTGCGTAACAAGGCTATAAGGACCAATACTACGTGCATGAATCTTATCATCGACCAAGTGATGCAATTTCAACATATACATAATGCCGACAGTAACCTGCTCTTTGAACGCTTCGCCTGTTTTACCATTATATAATGTAAGTTGACCTGACTTTGAATAACCAGAACGGGCGATCTGCCTTTTAATTTCTACTTCACTGACTCCCTCAAAAACAGGAGAAGCCATCGGCACACCAGGAGCTAACCGTTTTGCCAACTTCATCACATCAGCATCAGGTAATTCGTCTAAAAACGGATTCAACTCTTCGTTCTCATAAACTTCTTTAATTTTGTCACGAACTTCATTTAATTCATGCTGACGATTTAAAACATCCTGAATTTGATTACCCAGCCCACGTGCTGCAAGCCCCAAGTGGATCTCTAGGATCTGTCCGACGTTCATACGTGAAGGAACACCCAATGGATTCAAGACAATCTCTACAGGAGTACCATCTTCAGTATATGGCATGTCCTCTTCAGGCAGGATTCTTGATAAAACACCTTTATTACCATGACGTCCAGCCATCTTGTCACCGACGGACAATTTTCGTTTAATGGCAATATAGACTTTAACCATCTTAATCACGCCGGGCTGCAAATCGTCCCCACGCTTAATTTTGTCGATTTTATCCGAAAAGAAATGCTTAATTAATTCTTCACGTTCTCCGAGGCGTTGCGAAATTTCTGCTACCCGATCTTCAATTGCTTCGCCATCGACAAGAGACAATTCACGCCAGCGTTGCACGGAAAGAGCTGACAACGTTACAGCGTTAAGCTCTGTATTTTTCTTAATCACTACTGCGTCGTCATCTGAGATAGACGCTGCAACTGTGTAACCAGATAACAATTCAACTAACTTGTTACGAGCTGATTCACGAATAATGCGAATCTCATCGTTCTGATCCTTGATGAGTTTATCTATCTCTTGTTGCTCAATTTTTTCAGTACGTGAGTCTTTATCGGCCCCCTTACGTGAGAAAACACGAGCCCCAATAACAACACCTTCAACACCAGGGGAAACCCGTAAAGAAGTATCTCTCACATCTCCAGCTTTCTCACCGAAAATGGCCCGAAGAAGCTTCTCCTCAGGAGAAAGTTGCGTTTCACCTTTTGGAGTGATTTTACCAACGAGAATATCACCAGGCTTAACTTCTGCACCAATGCGAATAATTCCACTCTCATCGAGATCTTTGAGAGCATCATCGCCGAGATTAGGAATATCGTCAGTAATTTCCTCTTTACCCAGTTTTGTATCACGTGCAACACATTCAAATTCTTCAACATGAATCGAAGTGTAGCGATCTTCCTTTACCAACTTTTCGGAAATCAAAATTGAATCCTCAAAGTTGTAACCTTCCCAAGGCATAAATGCGACTAAAACATTTTGCCCCAAGCCAAGCTCACCCCATTGAGTTGATGGGCCATCAGCAATAATCGCCCCACTCTTAATATGATCTCCAACTTCAACTATTGGCTTTTGATTTAAACAGGTATTTTGGTTCGAACGGATAAATTTAATCAGGTTGTAAATATCAACACCTGTACCCATTTCATCCTCTTGCCCTTCATCAATGCGGACAACAATCCGGCTCGCATCAACAGCCTCTACAACACCATCATGTCGAGCGACAACTGCAGCACCTGAGTCATGAGCTACAGTACGCTCCATGCCAGTTCCAACCAATGGCGCATCAGCACGCAAGAGCGGTACAGCTTGGCGCTGCATATTGGAACCCATCAACGCACGGTTCGCATCATCATTCTCTAGGAATGGGATAAGCGACGCAGCGACAGACACAAGTTGTTTTGGTGATACGTCCATAAGCTGAATTTCATCACGATTAAGCATCATGAATTCACCAGACTGACGGGCATTAATCACTTCACTTACAAAGCGACCATCATCATCCAAAACAGCATTAGCCTGAGCTATAGCATGGCCCTCTTCTTCAAGTGCCGAGAAATACTTGATCTCACTGGTCACACAACCATCGCTTACAAGACGGTAAGGTGTTTCAACAAAGCCGTGCTCGTTAATTCGTGCATAGGTCGACAAGGAAGCAATCAGACCAATATTTGGACCCTCTGGTGTTTCGATTGGACATACTCGACCGTAGTGAGTCGGATGAACATCTCGTACTTCAAAACCTGCACGCTCACGCGTCAATCCACCAGGTCCCAAAGCAGACAAGCGTCGCTTATGAGTAATTTCAGACAACGGGTTGGTCTGATCCATAAACTGAGAAAGCTGAGAAGAACCAAAGAACTCTTTAACTACCGCAGAGACGGGTTTAGAGTTAATCAAATCATGAGGCATCAGGGTATCAACTTCCTGCAGACTCATTCTCTCCTTGATGGCACGCTCCATCCGCACTAAACCAACACGATATTGATTTTCAAGCAACTCACCAACCGCACGTACACGACGATTACCGAGATGGTCAATATCATCAATCGTACCACGACCGCTACGTAACTCAATTAAGTAACGAACCACCTCAAGGATATCCTCCTTGGTAAGCGTTCTATGCTCAAGCGGAATATCCAAGCCTAGCTTATAATTCAACTTTAATCGACCAACGACTGATAGATCATAACGCTCTGGGTTGAAGAATAAACCTTCAAAAAGGGAAGTCGCACTACGCACTGTTGGTGGATCACCAGGGCGAAGGCGTCGATAGATCTCAATCATACCCTCTTCTGGAGTGGTCACAGAATCGTTAACCAGCGTATCACGGAAATATGAACCTACATGAACATTGTCGATAAAGAGAGTCTCTACTGAAGTGATCCCTTTTTCACGTAAAATTTCAAGTGTTGCTTCAGTGATCTCCTGATTACACGCAACAAGAATTTCACCCGTTTCCATATCAACAACATCAGAAGCAACCACTTTACCAATTACCTCGGATTCAGAGATCATGATTGTCTCTAAACCGCTGTCGGCAATCTTACGAATGGCTGCCTTAGTAAACTTACGATTAGCCTTCACCAGCACTTCGCCTGCTGAATCAACAACATCCAATACAGCGCGCTGACCTGCCAAAAGTTTTAGATTGACCTTTTTTGAATATGTACCATCAGCAAGCAGTAATTCTTCAACTTCATAGTAGTACTTAAGTAATTCCTCAGCACTATACCCGAGAGCTTGAAGCAAAACTGTTGCAGGCAACTTACGTCGTCTGTCAATGCGAACATAGAGTAAATCTTTATGATCAAAGTCAAAATCTAACCATGAACCACGGTAAGGAATCACACGAGCACTGTAAAGAAGCTTACCGCTTGAGTGAGTTTTACCCTTGTCGTGATCATAAAATACGCCAGGAGAACGATGTAATTGGCTTACAATAACACGCTCAGTCCCGTTAATAACAAACGTACCATTTTTCGTCATCAGAGGAATTTCACCGAAGTAAACTTCCTGCTGTTTAATATCACGAATCGATTGGACACCAGTATCTTTGTCAACATCCCAAGATACTAGGCGTACCCGCACCTTCACTGGTGCAGCAAATGTCATGCCGCGCTGGTGACACTCCTCAACATCATATTTGGGAGTTTCCAACATATAAGAAACATATTCAAGCGAACAGGTCTCACTGAAATCCTTTATCGGAAATACAGAACGAAACACTGCCTCTAAACCGATATCTTGACGCGCGGTTGCAGGCAACTCGGCTTGAAGAAATCGCTTATATGAATTTTTCTGAATATCGATAAGATTAGGCATATCGATGACACGTTTGATTTCAGAAAAATGTTTGCGTAATAACGGGTTATTCGCAATCGAATAAGCCATGGTCACTCCTTAAGACATAAGAAAAGAACGTAGAACAGCCAAGGCCGTAGAAACGACCTTGGCTTATAGCAGAATTATCGAGATAATTACTACTTAAGTTCGACTGAAGCGCCAGCTTCCTCGAGTTGTTTCTTAACATCTTCAGCTTCTTCCTTAGAAGCAGCTTCTTTAACTGGAGCAGGCACACTGTCAACAACAGCTTTAGCTTCTTTGAGACCAAGACCAGTAATAGCACGAACAGCCTTAATAACGTTGATCTTTTTGTCACCAACAGCAGTCAAGATAACATCAAACTCAGTTTGCTCTTCAGCAGCTTCAGCACCAGCAGCAGGACCAGCAGCAACAGCAGCAGGAGCTGCTGCAGATACGCCAAACTTGTCCTCAAGCTCAGATACTAATTCAGAAAGCTCGAGTACTGACATGCTTTCGATAAATTCAATCACTTGCTCTTTTGTAATTTCAGCCATTTTAATCTCCATCACACTATTATTTATGTGCTTAAGTTATCTATTAATTAATTTATGCTTCTTTTTGATCTTTGATCGCGCCAAGAACCTGCACCAATGAACGTGGAACAGCTGCCAAGACACCAACAAAATTAGATATTGGTGCGTTGATAGAACCAAGCATTTTAGCAAGCAACTGATCACGACTTGGAAGCTCAGCGAGTGCGCTAACTTCTGCAAGACTTAACAACTTACCATCAAGGACTGCTGTTTTGAGTTCAAAAACCTTACTCGCTTTAGCAAAATCAGATAGTACTTTTGCAGGAGCAACAGGATCATCCTGTGCAATTGCAATTGCTGTAGGCCCCTTGAGGTATTCATCAAGACAGTTAAAAGGTGTATCTTTCGCAGCAAGACGAAGTAACGTATTTTTAACAACACGGTACTCTACGCCAGCTTCACGAAGCTTACCGCGCAGCTCATTAACTTCATCAACAGTTAAGCCACGATAGTCAGCCAAAAAAGCAGCTTTGGCCGTCGCAAGTTTTGCAGACAGCTCTTCAATAACCTGAGTTTTACTCATTATAGCCATTCAATTCTCCTCCTTTCCTAGATTTCTAGAACAAATATCCCTGCTGAGTCTAGAAATAACTGGGAGAACACGAAGTGTCTCATACAGTCTCGGCAGGCGTACAACTTTAAACCGAAGTACCTGCTGTCTTTGACAGGGAACGTACAAACAGCAGGACAATAATCATGTCCTGCTGCAAGATTTAATTCTAATTACTTAACTGCTGCTTGAACACCAGCGACATCAACAAGAACACCTGGGCCCATTGTGCTAGAAATACTGATTTTCTTAAGGTAGGCACCTTTTGCTGTTGATGGTTTAGCTTTAACCAAGGCATCCATAAGAGACAGTACATTCTCTTCCAGCTTTTCTTGATCAAATGAAACCTTACCAACAGGAGCATGAATGATACCTGTTTTCTCAACGCGGTACTCAACCTTACCAGACTTGGATTCGTTAACTGCACGAGCAACGTCAAAGGTTACAGTACCAACCTTGGGATTAGGCATTAAACTGCGGGGTCCGAGTAAGCGACCGATTTTACCTACAGTTCCCATCATGTCAGGTGTCGCAATGGCGGTATCAAAGTCAAACCAACCGCCTTGAATTTTCGCAACAAGATCATCACCACCAACAAAGTCTGCACCAGCATCCAAAGCTTCTTGAGCTTTTTCACCTTTAGCGAAAACTAAGACACGTACCGTCTTACCGAGACCATTAGGGAGCACTACTGCGCCACGAACCATCTGGTCAGCCTTACGAGGATCAACGCCAAGACGTACCGTCAAATCTAACGTTTCGTCAAAGTTGGCCGAAGACACTTCCTTTACCAAACCAATTGCATCAGAGAGAGGATAGGTAACATCTCTGTCAATTTTTGCTTTGGCAGCTATTAATTTTTTTCCTGTTGCCATGTGCTATCACTCCAACTTTTATTCGACTTCAAGACCCATACTACGAGCAGTACCAGAAATAGTACGTACAGCAGCATCTTCGTCAAACGCATTTAAATCGGGCATCTTGATCCGCGCGATTTCACGCACNNTGATCTACGGAAATCTTCCCAACTTTTTCCTTATTGGGAACACCTGACCCCTTAGGGATTTTAGCTGCCTTCATAAGCAACACTGCCGCAGGGGGAGTCTTTGTTATAAAACTAAACGAGCGATCACCGAAAACTGTAATGACAACAGGAATAATCATCCCATCTTCACCTTGAGTCTTCGCATTAAACGCCTTACAAAATTCCATAATGTTAACACCGTGCTGACCTAGCGCGGGTCCAACTGGAGGCGAAGGATTAGCTTTGCCTGCTGGAATTTGCAACTTAATTTGCCCAACTACCTTTTTAGCCATTACGAGCTCCTCGACTTATCATCCCAGCCTAGCTGGTCTTCTCAACCTGTATAAAATCTAGCTCAACAGGGGTTACTCGTCCAAAAATACTTACCATAACCTTCAACTTACCCTTGTCAGGTTTAACATCCTCGACAATACCGGTAAAATTAAGAAATGGTCCATCAATAACCCGAACTGTCTCACCTACCTCATACAACACTTTAGGCTTAGGACGCTCAGCACCCTCTTCCATCCGTGCCATAATTTTTGCGACTTCATCGTCTGGAATCGCGGGGGGGGAAGTTCCACCGCCAACAAATCCTGTAACCTTCGCGGTATCCTTAACGATATGCCACGTTTCACTATCCAATTCTAACTGAACTAAAATATAGCCAGGGAAAAACTTCCGCGTTGAAGTTTTACGCTCGCCATTCTTTAACTCAACGACGACCTCTGATGGAACGAGTATCTCGCCAAACTGATCTTCGACATCTAGCATGCGGATGCGCTCTTCTAGATTCAGCTTTACTTTATACTCAAATCCAGAATACGTATGTACACCGTACCACTTCATTGTCATTTACAATGCATCCTATTAGCTAAGCAATTTTTTAACTAGGACCGACAATACGCTATCAACCCCCCAGAGAAATACTGCC
>MAXR01000224.1:0-10297 GCA_001751155.1 Desulfuromonadales bacterium C00003068
GCTTTAAGGATTTGAGGGGTGTCACTGCCGTGTGGTTGATGACATCCAGAACAGTTTCCCGCCATAATAGGAGCGTGTAGGTTCGCTTGAGCTAGCTGTCCCCTCATACTGTCATGGCAGCTTAAGCAGAGCTCTTGTTGGGGCTGGGTCAATAATGATTTGTTGTTACTGTCATGGGGGAGGTGACAAGTTGAACACTGTTGATTTTGTACAGGGTCATGAATAAATTTTTTATTTTTTGTCGCGGTGTCGTGACACTGCTGACATAAATTGTTTTGTTCTTGTTTTAGTAATGTTGGTAGTTCATTTAAACTTAAATGACCATTGTGACAAGCGAGACAATCTCCTGTTTGATACACGGCATGCTGACTCGTTTTATTCGCTTGTTGTTCATGGCACTCTAAACAGAGCGTTTTTTCTGAGCGACTAAGCAGCGTGGGGTGGTCACTGGCATGTGGATTATGGCAGGAGAAACAGTCGCCTTCAGCAACGGGTGTGTGGAGTCCCATCGTTGCAGAATTAAATTTTGCACCGTCGTGACACTCAAGGCATAGTGTTGCGCCATCATGTTTCAATGCAAAAGGGCTGTCAGCACTGTTTTCGTGACATTGAGCACATTCAAGTTGTTGCGTTGGTTTATGAATTGAGCGCCGCAATAAGTGTTCAGCATCGGAAGAATGAACAAGATGACAATCATTGCAACGGCTTGTAACTGGAAATCCTGCGTGCGATGCACTCATGTGTTGGCTGTTATTGTGACAACTCAAACACTGCTGATCTGCTGGTTGCAACAATAAAGCTGTTACAGCACTGCGATGTGTTGCATGGCAGGTATTGCACCCAGCGACAACTGGAGCATGGCTTACTTTAAGGGTGAACGGTTTTTCATCATGACAGTTAAAACACAGTTGGGGGGAGGACTCTAACAGTAAAGATTCTTTTGAACTATTGTGCGGATCGTGGCATTGATCGCATTGCCCCTCTTTGACCGGTGAGTGAACCACGGATGCAAAGGGTTGAGCACTCTGGTCATGGTGACATTTACGACAAAGTGTTTCAACAGGTTCTTTGAGATACGTCCCCCCTATGAGGCCATGATTGCGGTGGCAACTCTGACATTGTCCTTGTTTTAATGGCTCATGGACAAGTGCTCCCGTGCTGTAGTGACTCAATTCTTGATGGCAATCTAAACAATCTTTGACGAGATTTTTCGTTGGACTTTTCGTGGCTGTGCAACAACTTAAACTCAATGCGAGTACGAGACTCAATCCACCCAAAAGTAATTTATTTATTCCCATTTTCATCCTCATGTTTATCCTTTCAACTGATCAAGACAACGTTGCCATTGCTGCTGATTAACCTCAATAGTCGAGAGCTTACGTAGCTTTTGAATCAGATCTTGGCGTAATTGGGAAAACTTTTGCTGTTTGAGTTGTGAGGCGAAAATATCTTTTACCTTGTCAAATGATACGAATTGTTGGTGCTCAGACTGAATAAAATGGATAAAGACATAGCCCTCATCTTCCTCAACCATGGTTGACTTTCCTGGTGCTAAGCTCGAAATACGTTGTTGAATGGAAGCACTATAGTTTTCCAGTGGTTGGATTTCTGGGTTGAAACCATTTGGCGATAACGGCAATAGAGCGGTTTTAAACGGTACGCCTTGACGTAACTTTTCATTCAACCTCAACGCAAGATCTGGATCACTCGTTTCAACACGCAGGATTTTGATTAACTCTGGCTCGGCAAACTCTTTTTTGCGTTGTTGGTAGGCTGCTCGTTGCTCTTGCTCGCTCACAATTAAATAAGGGGCAATCAGCTTCCGTTCAAGCTCTTTTATTAGGCGGTTGTTGCAGTAAAAATCGTAGGTTGGCTTGAATGGTCTCTTCAGTTCGTAGTGACGGTCAAGGGCTTCGGCATTGGTGAGGTTTTGCGAAATGATGTCATTTAATACACGTACGATCACTTTTTCAAATTGAACACCATTCGCTTCATATCCCGAAAATGATTGATATTGCTTTAATGCGACACGGTGTAACTCCGTCGCTGTAATTTTGTAGCTCAAAAAAGAGAGCACAATTTGATCGGCATATTCGCTGGCAACCCCGTCATAAGTAATTGAGTTGATAATGTTTTCATCAATCTCTACTTGATATTTTTCAATAAGTTCCTTGAGTAATTCTGCTGTTAAGCGCGACTGCTGTTTCTTGATGTAATGGTGATGAATAGCATCTCTCTGCGCTGTAAAATCTTCGTCAGAGCCTTCACTAAATCCGATAATTTCGATAATTTGCCATGTATTATTCCAAAGATATGGTGAGGAGTATTGCTGATCTTTCTTATCCTTGATAAGAGTACTGATCTCTTGCGGTAGCTTTGCTTGTCGCTCTGATACCGGAGAGGATAAAACTGCATTGCCTAATTGTTCAGGTAACTCGGCAATTATGGTTTCAGTATCAACTTCATCGGTATTCTGCAGTTGTGCCATAAAGGCATCCAGCTGCAGCCGATCTTGAAATGTTACCGTTCTAAGTTGCCAAATAGGGGTGTAGTCGGTTTGGTAGATCTGCCGTAAACGTTCCTCATCTGGCCACTGTGTTTTGTCGGATACACTCTCCTGTTTTAGTAACATCAGCGCACGAACCTTAAGAAATACCTCAACCTTTTTTTTGTACAGTGGTTGATCTTGAAGTTGCATCTGTTTCGCTTCTGTAGATAAAAGAAGCCAGTCGATATATTCTTCGGGTGATTCAGGTAAATCAGGCCCCTCGCGCCACTCTTGCCACCAGTCGAGATAGTCTTGTGTCCGATATTCGACAGAATTGACCGTCACCAANNAAAATACAAAATGCGGTTGTTTTTACGATACGTTGGGCCAAGGGAGTGCTCCTTTAGTGTGCCAATCTTCAATGATTTCAGTGAGAATGATTTGAATCAATTCGGTACTGGTACGGACGACGCCAAAACGTAATGCGGTACGGTACTCTTCGCCATGCCGCTTTAGAAATGAACTCGCCAATAAACGACCTGTTTTTGCTTCGAGCAGTCTTAATTCAAGGCAGATAACAGGTAAGGTGTCACCCTGAATTTTTTCGTATTCAACCGTTATGATTTTACCGATAACGAGGGCATCAATGTGGTGTTCTTTAGCTAACTCTGCATACATTGTTGGGTCACCAGTTGTGGTTAACTGTGACATGAAGAGTTGTTTTCGCTGGAGATATATTCTTATGTCACCTTCGTTGGTTATATTGAACCCGTAGTTATGTAAAATCGTTTGGCCGACGCGTGTTGCCATAACCTCTAGAAGAGGTTGCTGATCTACTCCAGAAAAAGGGAGTACCGCAATGTGTTGTATCGCAACTTGATTCCCTGAGGAAACAGTTGTTGTTAATGGCTTGATGCCACACGAGCATTGAAACAATATCGCGCCAATGGCTATTAATCTTATCCACATATTCCGTGACATATTAAAAATCGGCACTCCAGTTTAGATCACTGCGTTGAGCGAGCATCTCATTCGTATTATCAACTTGAAAACGAGTTCCTGTTATTAACGAATGATTTCCTAGCTGATCTAATACGCGAACACTACAACTTAATTCATCATAGTTTAACTGTGGTGGTAGATCGACCAACGCGGGGAGATGCTCCCCTTGAGTCGTATAAACAATGTCGCCATCACCTGTTTCAAGGGTAATCGCCCAGTGTTCAATCGGGATCATGATGTTTTTTGCCGGTAATAATTCAATTTGATGATTATCGCTATTGAAGTTTTGGCTGATACTGACAAGGTCAGTTTCTTTGGGCTGTAAATACAGTGTTGAACTTGTCTCAGCGATATTTCCAGCTAGGTCCCAAATTTTTAGCACCATCTCATAGCGGCCCATATCGAGACGACGGCGGTTGTTGTCGATTCCGCGCCATTGTAATTGTTTCGGTAATGGCGTGATGTGTTTTTCTGAAACCACGCACTTACCATATTCATTGGTGATAGTTAATTGCCAACAGTCAATAGGGCGAGTTGGGTTTAATGTTGGAATCAGTTTCACTGAGTCACTAAAAGCATACATATCACCCAGTTCAAGTCCTGAGCAGGTTCTCATTTCAAGTTCAGATGGATAGTTAGCCACCTGATATGTCGACACTTCAGGAACTGTCTCTTGATGTGAGGCATTCCAGTATATTTTAAGATTTACCGAATGGGAACCGTCTGACGCTAAGGCATGAAGAATTCCCTCGTAAACATGCTGCGTAGTGTTGCGTTGCAGAATAACGGTTTGATCTCCTGTGCTTAATTGGAGGTATTCAGGGGCTTGATCGAAAAATTGTATTTTAAGTCGGCAGTGGAGTTTGCTGTCGCCACGAACTAACTCTGGAGTAATCTGTATCTCTGCAACGCGATAATCGTGAATAAGTTCAGAAGATGTCTTGGGCAGTGTTGTCGATTTTTCAACAAAATATGCAGTCAGTTCGTGACACAGATCCTTTTTGATCTCACTTAAATCGAGTGATTTCCCGATGCCAAACAATGGTTGATCATCGCTTAAATGGCGGGTGAAGAGGGTACTCCAAATACCTTGACCTGTTTTTCCATCGTAAAGAGTTGTAATGAGACTTAGTTCCGAGTTGTTGTCTTGATTGCCGAGAATTGTGGTAACAAGTATGGTGTCGCAGTCTAAATTGTTTGCCATGATTCGACAGGTGAGTGTGTCAAGTTCACCGCAACGACGGATAGCATGATCAACCATAAACGTCATAACTTTTTCACCATCAATAACTGAAATTTTTTGATTCGTTAATCGTTGCGCGAGCAGGGTGGTTATTTGCAGATCAACACCATTACGCCCTTTACTTAAATCTGCCACGGGTAATATGGCAATAGAATAAGCATGGGCGAATGTTGTTGCCTGAAGCAGTAAGGCAACAATGATCAGGATCAGTTTCTGGTGAGACCTATTGACCATAATGTTAACCTTCACTCAGTGTGTCGAGGGTCTTGTCAATAAGGCGGAAGAGTACTGTTGTGGTGTCATCCGCTGTCAGCCCGAATAGACGACCAGCAGTACTGTAGCCACTATCGTTATTACTTGCTTGCCAGATCACCTGACCTGTTTTGATGTCGACCATTCGTAATGTAATAGCGATCACTGGATAGGAATAGGAGCCATTACGTTCGAGAGTATATTCGTCGATCGAACCGACGATATAGGCTTCGATATTAAATTCACGGGCCAGTTTTTTTGCCGATCGTTGATCAATGAGAGCCTTCTCTTTTGATCGTACTTCATCTTGTAAAAAATGATAGAGGGAGCCTTTTTCAACGACATGGTAGAGGTTCCGACCTAATATACGGGTAATAAGAAGTTCGCGGGTGCGTTTCTCCAGTCCTTTACTGTTGGTGAAGTTCTCCAAAGGTAGTACTGCTATATTTTGAATGTAACCTAAACCAATGGCCTGACTGGTATAGTGGTGTCCCGTTTGCGCACAACCACATAATAGACTGGCAACAGTTAAAATTAAAACGAAGTACTTTGTCACAACGATCTCCTCATCTCACATATATAAATTTGAACTTCAAGTTTAATGGTGAATTGAATACAACTTAAATGACTGGCATCTTTGTAACCAGTCTATGCAAAAAATATACCGCTAAATATTGTAACTAAGGCTTAGTAGTCCTGACCATGTGCTCTCGCCCTGAGATTGACTCCATTTCATGTTTTGTCGAACACTGAGATGTTGACTGATATTCCAACTAAAGTTGTAGGTTGCATTGTGCGATATATCGCTATCAGCTTTGGTTAGATTATAGCTGAGATTGTTTTGAATTTTTGGTGTGATACGCCAGTGTATGGTTGTGGCGTAGGAGGTTGCTTCATCTGATTTCATAGCACTCAATGTTGTTGATATCAGATCAGAGGGGCGATATGACAGCGAAAGTCGGTGGGTCGCACTCTCCTGATGGGAGAGGTAGTAGGAAACATTCAAACGCGAGCTGATACGTGCCATAAGGTTAAATGAGTAGCTGCTGTTTGTTGTGACCAATTCACTGCTGTAATTAGTACTTTTGGACCATACATAGGAGACGCTAGAAGTTAAGTCAGGGACAATGATTGCTGTAATATTACTGCTAATCGAATCGGATGTTTGAGTTTTTAAATCATCTTCGAATTGATTGCTACGTGTGCCGTTGATTGAAAAATTAACGCTGTCAATGGGGGAGGTTAAATATGAGAATGAGTAGGAACGACTGCGGTTTTCAGTTAACCCTTCTATAGTGTCGGTGCTTTCTCCCACGTTGAGTGATAGTGCGAAATAACGATTCCAATTGATATGACTATTGACTGAGTGTGTTTGTTGGGTTGACACCGCACCATTGCTAGGTTTGTTTTTGTTTTGACTAAAAGAGTAACCGATTTGAAACTGTTCCCAGGGTCGATAGTTGATGCTCGCTTGGCTTTGTTGTGTTTGGTTCGATGTTGAAAATTCTGTTTTTTCATCTGTGAGGAGTACACTCTGCTGCGCAATGATTTCAGTGAGAAATGCATTGTCGTAACCGACATCTGTCGTTATCACTGTTTTGATATAACGAGCAGTTCTAATCTCAGTTGCTAAACTTAGCAGTGCAAAGGTTTGGTCATCCTCAACAATAAATTCGATGGTGGGTATCTCTGGCAATAAAGTCCATGTATTACCGTCAATGCTTGTATATAGAGTCCAGTGTAGTCGTTGTTGTGTTGCGAGATTAAGTTGGCGATCAAAGTGGACTTGTAGGCGATTTGTTGGATTGAAATTAATTTGTAGCGCGACGTTTAATTGATTAAAAATATCAGGAAGGCCAATTGTTGTTGGACTGACCGTGTTGCCATCATTGAGCTGTGGTGCACTGGGTAGCGTGTCGGTTTCAGGGGTCGAGTCAAGTCCGGAAAAAGATCCAGAAGAGGGGACATCTAATATGATAGTACCATCACTACTTTTTGTTAACGATGTTGTAGAGTCTGATTGACTATATTGATAAGAACCACTAAAGGATATTTTATTGTCCCATATGCTTTTAGCAATTTGAATGTTTGATGAATGGTTTTGATTATCGGTTTCCCGCTGACTGATATGATCGATATTCTGACTGTTGCGATAGTTGTACAGCAGTTGTATGAAATTCCAACTATAGTTCATGCTGGTGCTGAAGTTCTTATTGTCGGTATCCTGTGTGCTCGGTGAAGAGTCGTTTGTTGCATTCGATTCACCATAGCTTAAACGGATTTGGGGCCACTTTTGATCGGTTAAGTTTGAAGCGATGGTGCTGTTCCACGTCGTTGTTGTGTTTTTAGGAGAATCCCCACTCCAACGTTGATTCTGTGTTCCGTTAATACTGATCCTAAATAGATCATTGGTTAAACCTAGAGACAGTGTTGGTGACATGGTTTCTGTTTTGTCAAACCCCTGACGCTCATTGGTTGAATAGCGAAAATTTCCACTCATTTTTATCGCCGATGTAAAGTCATGACCTATTGATAGGTTGTAGCTTTGGCCGAGGTTCCAAGGACCATCGTCGTCACCAAACGGAGTACTCCAATTACCATTGAGCCGTAGTCCTGTGGCATATGAATTTAGTACAAACAACCATAGCAAGGATAAAATTATCCCTGCTATGGCACCATATTTCATGTATTTCTTACTGGTTATCACTTGGTAGTTATTCCTGACGCCACGGGCCGAGTGTTAACGACCCGTGTCATGAGTGAATTATTCTCCGGGGAAAACCAAAGCGTGCGGATCACCGTGGCAATCGAGGCAGCCGTTGAATTTGGATAGCATTGCCTGACTGTGTGGTAAGCCATGACAATCCTGACACTGTTGAATCGTGCCGTGAGTTTGCGTATGGCAGAATGCACACTGTAGTGTCGCATGTCTCTTCGTTGTGTTAACGAGGTGAGAGGTGATCTCTTCGTGACAGCCTTGGCACGACGAGTTGGGTGTATCATCGCTGTAGCTGATTTGTGTTGGGCTATGAACAGGGTGGCAACCCATGCAGCCAGTGTTGTCAACAAATTCAGTGTGTGGCTCTTCGTGACATTCAACACAGTTAGGAATATTGCCATGCTGAGTGTGATGACAGTCGCTACAGCTAATCATACCGTGAGCACTTGGGAAGGTTGTGATCTCTGATTTTTGTGCGGTATGGCAATTCGCGCAATCTTTTTCCAGAGTTACCATGTTGGTTAACCCTGCAATGGGTGCATGGGCATTACCGTGACAACTGAGGCAGTCCATAAAAGCATCACCGTGGATCTCGCCATGACAGTTTGTGCAATCGGGTACCTCTTGTGACCAATCCTTACCGGGACGGTAGGTGTGGAAAGATTCGTGACAGAACTGGCACTCTAGTTGGTGCTTACCACCTTTGTCGCGAATAGTGGTGAAAACAGGATAGTGACATCTAGCACAATCAAGTGTTGTCAGTGGAACGACTTGATTTTCATAGGGATTCGTTGAAACTTCTGCATCACTTTTAACGGTTCTTGCTTCGACTGTTGATGTCACCAGAGATGTTGTTGAGGGTTCGACGCAACCCCACACCGTCGCAACTAGGACGAACATCCCTAGTATGGATAACGTTTTTTTAAGTACTTTCATAATGCTCCTCTTTGATTAATAGAGATATCGTGTTTTTGTGGCGTGTTTATATGGTTCTTACTTAGCAGTTATTTTTCAAGACCGTGTGGATCGATATGGCAATCTAGGCAGTTAGGGAACTTACTGTGAAGATCTCTATCGTGAGGTGCACCATGGCATGTTGTGCATTGTGGAATCATTTTGTGTTGTGTCTTATGGCAGTAAGCACAGGTGAGATCATGGTGTAAGGTTTTGTTTGCCATCAATACCTCTGTTTCAGTGGTGTGGCAGCCTGAGCAGAACGATGATGGAATGGTCTCAGGGTATTTCACAACCGTTGGCATATGTGGTTTATGGCAGGTGAGGCAGTCGTTGTAGACCATCTCTTCAGTATGCGGCTCATGGCACTCCATGCACGCAAGGAACTGGCCGTGCTCAAGGTGACATTCGTTGCAATCTAAGCCGCTATGCATGCTTTGATATTCAACAAGTTGAGTTCCCTCATTGTCGTGACACGTTACACATACTGGCTTGACCACTTCAGTATTACCAAGATCTATTTCAAGTGGTGAGTGTGGGTTGTGGCAGGATTGACAATTTTCAATGGCGTAGTGCGCCTTATCATCGACAGCATGGCACATGCTACACGCAGGAATCGCGTTGGTCCCTTTGGGGGGGTGTTCAAGATGGCAGTCTTGGCAGGTGATCTCTGATGCATGTAATCCGCCGCGAGTGGATACCTGATCAACAATCTGATCATGACATTTGATGCAATCATCTATCACAATAGGTGGTGCAGCGCTTACACCTGTTGTGAAGCAAATCAGCAGTGCGATACTACCGATAAGTGCTAACGTAAATCTCTCCATTTTTTCCTCCTAATACAATTGAATAAAATCCGTAACGAATATTCTAATCCCTACGGTGAATAATGAACTATTAGCTGTTAAGTATCTGGTGTAATTGAAAATACTTGAACGCGATGATTGAATGTGTCGGCAACAAATAACCGACCTTGATGATCTACTGTAACGGCGCCGGGGTAGAGGAAATAGCCAGGCAGGTTGCCCTTGCTGCCTATTTCAAATAGATATTTCCCCTCAGTGTTATAAACAAGGACAGCGTGGCGCAAATAATCACAGACATAGATCCGTTTGTTCTTGTCATCAATGGCAATGGCACGGGGCCGAGCTAATTTGCCAACATCTCCCCCTTTTTCACCAAAGCTGAATTGAAAAACTTCATTGCTGTTGTAAACAAAAACACGTCCACGCTCTTCACTAAGTAGATAAAGATTGCCGTTCTTACCCGTGGTTATTGCGTCAATGGTTGCGGGTTCCATGATGCCAAGGCGCTTTTCACGAGGAATTATTTTGTCAATTAATATCCAGCTTTTATCAAAGACACTGACAACCCCTTGTGAACTCTGAAGGATATAGCGTCGATTCGTGATGCCAGTAACAATTTTTTTTGCTATGAAATTAGTTAAATTCTGGCTTGTTTGTGACAGAACGATTTCCCGTTCTGTAAAAAATGCTTTATTGAGAACCTTGATGACACCTGAGGGGTGTTCCTGATCGTTGGTGCAACAGACATACAGCAGGTCATCAATAATCGTACAGCTGGTAATTCGAATTAGATCTCTACCTTGGCCAAGATTATTGATGGGATAACCATT
>MAXR01000224.1:10369-10840 GCA_001751155.1 Desulfuromonadales bacterium C00003068
GGATCAACCTCTAAAATAGACTGAAGTTTCACCTTCATCTTTGTAGGTTTTGATAAACAATTTGTTGGCTGAAAAAGTGCGCCACCTAGCAAAAAAATAGTTAACAAGGGGATAATTTTTTTTAAATATTTATTTTGCAAAATAATTTTTATCATCCTCTTGCTACCTGTACGTTATCGGAGTAATGTTTTTTTGTGGGGCATTTGCCCCACTTGGGTCGAAAAATGTAGTGGTTTATCACCCTATTTGTGTTTTGCAACATGGCAAAATATTTCAATTTATTGTCTCTTCTAGGGCATGACGCATTACTGTGTTAGTAAGCCCGACTCTTTGTTTTTGTGAAGGAAACACCTTTTTGTTTGTTGATGAGACAACTAAAAAATAAGCATCAACCGTTATGGTTAGTTTTTTGCACAGCAAAGAGGGTGCTTAAGACACACACTGACTTTTGCAACAATGGAACCAATTCAT
>MAXR01000225.1 GCA_001751155.1 Desulfuromonadales bacterium C00003068
GACTCAAACTCTTCCGGTGGAAGACTTGGCACACTCAAATAAAAATTCGTAGTCCCTATATTAATCATATTCCATCATTTGAAAGTAGAGAGCCCTAACATTGGTGATAAGTGGAAAACTTTCCATCTACCACGTTCTATATAATAGACAATTTTCCACTTATTGAGATATTATGACTGAAATATGGAAAAATTTTTCCGTATATGTCATATTCAATATTTTCCACTTATTGTGATATTAAGGGGTAATTATGGAAAAGTCGCCTGTGTTTCACCCGAATCCTGATTATAAATTAATGGACCAAGTCCGAGAGACATTACGATATTTTCATTACGCTTATCGCACGGAACAATCGTATTGTCAATGGATAGTCCGTTACATCCGATACCATGGCGGTACCACACATCCTGATCAACTGAGTGCTTCTGATATTGAACGTTACTTGTCTTATCTTGTCGTTGAGGGCAAGGTCTCGGCATCGACACAGAAGCAAGCGTTGAACGCTTTGATCTTTTTGTATCACAAAGTTTTAGACATTCAAATTGAGGATAAAATCGCCCCTATCCGGTCTAAAAAGGGTCGGCGCTTACCGACAGTGCTCACTAAAGATGAAGTGATTCAGGTATTACAAAACGTGCAAGGGACGCATGCTTTGATGGCAAAATTACTCTATGGTGCAGGCTTGCGTTTAACCGAGTGCATCCGTTTGCGAGTTCAAGATGTTGATTTTGGTCAAAATCAACTTTATGTTCGTGCTGGCAAGGGGGATAAAGACCGTATCAGCATGTTACCGCAGGGGTTAATGGATGAACTTGCGCGTCATATCGAGAGGGTAAAGGTGCTCCATCAACACGATTTATCTGACGGATTTGGTGCTGTGTATTTACCTGAATCGGTGGCGCGTAAATATCCTAATGCCGAAAAAGAGCTGGGCTGGCAGTATGTATTTCCTTCGCGGGGGCGTTCAACGGATCCCCGTTCAGGGGTGATCCGTCGTCACCATGTTTCGGAATCTGGTTTGCAAAAGGCTGTCAAAACGGCGGTTCGCAAAGCTGGGATCACCAAGCGGGCCAGTTGCCATACCTTGCGCCACAGTTTTGCTACCCATTTATTGGAAAACGGCACCAATATCCGTATGGTTCAAGACCTTATGGGGCATAGTGATGTTAAGACGACAGAAATTTATACCCATGTGATGCAAAAAGATATTCGAACCACGCAAAGCCCTTTGGATTCTCTTGATCTAAAAGCCTAATGCAATCGACGGGATTGCCATTCTTTAATGGTGCTGCGCGGCTCTAATTAGGTTGTCACAAGCTCACCTTTTCTATATAGTTTTGTGTTTGTTTATTGGTCTAAGTCTTCATGCCACGAAACAATTTATTGATGAATCCATCATGATTTTTAAGGAGATTTAAAATAGCATGACATTACAAACGAAAATTGCGCTAGTAACGGGCGGTAGTAAGGGGATTGGTGCTGCGATAGCTTTGTCGTTAGCAAACTCTGGCTTCGATATTTGGCTGAATTACCGCAGTGATGATGCCGCAGCTTCGGCAGTGAAAGAGCAGATTGAGGCGGCGGGTTCACAGTGCGTGTTGTTACCGTTTGATGTCGCTGATATGGCCCAAACTGAGGCAGCCCTTAAACCGTTGCTCGAAGATGATGTGCCGTTTGCTATTGTCAATAATGCTGGTTTCGCCCGCGACACATTGCTAGCAATGATGGCTGATAATGAGTGGAATGATGTCCTCGATGTTCACCTTGGTGGCTTTTTCAATGTCACCCGTACCGTGCTGCCGCAAATGATGCGTAAGCGCAAGGGGCGCATTGTTAATATTGTTTCGACATCGGGGCAAACAGGGGTGGCGGGGCAGGTTAATTACTCGACCGCTAAAGCGGGTCTGATTGGTGCGACACGTTCGCTCGCTGCTGAAGTAGCCAAGCGTAAGATTTTGGTTAATGCTGTTTCGCCTGGTTTTATTGAAACCGAGATGATCGAGGATTTACCTCTTGAGCATATTCTCCCTATGATTCCCCTTGGCCGTGTTGGTAAAGCTGAAGAGGTGGCTAATATGGTTGATTTTTTGTGTTCTGATAAATCGAGTTATATTACTGGACAGGTTTTTTCTGTTAATGGTGGTGCGTGTATGCCGTAGGGTTTGTGGTTTTCTTTGGTTGTAAACTTTGTTTATGGTTCGATAGCTATCGGTAGGTCGGTCATTGGCCGACGGTTTTAGGTCTAGATCTAAGGTGACAGGATAAAGGG
>MAXR01000226.1 GCA_001751155.1 Desulfuromonadales bacterium C00003068
TCTTATTCGCATTGGCGACCACAACACACGGCTGCGCAAACACTTGAGCGCAGATAACGAAACTCAAGAGCAGGAACATTAAGCTGATTGTCGTAGACTTTTGTTTCAAATCAACCCCAATCATATTAAAACGACACCGAAAGTTTAACGGCCACGTAGCTCCAATATCGAGCCACACCATCTGGATTCACCACACCAAGTTGCATCGCCGAACCATCAATATAATGGTATTCTGCTTTAAGATTACACATCTCGTTAAAATCGTAGCGTGCTCCCACCGCTATATCTTTACGCCAACCTGATTCAGGCGGCGACTTTGGAAAGCTATCACTATGGTGATCATGCTTTAAACGGTAGAATTCATCGTAGAGAAGTGAAAAGCTCCACGCATCATTCAACGTATAATAAATCATGGCGTACCATGACTGAGAAGGGCCATCCAAATTAACACTGCCAAACATTGTTGATGTCCGGTCGGTTTGGCTGTATTCACCAACAAGCATCCAACTATCGTAGGAATACTCAGCAGATAGTACATATTTACTATGGGTGATCGATTCACCAATAGGATCTGACAAGTGATTAATTTTCATCAGCGATTTGGAATGCAGTAATGTTGCCCCCAAACGCAAGCCATTGATCAAACCGTTAAACACCACGGCTCCGCCGTACAGATCCTCACTTTCACGATCAAATGAGGTCAGTTGACTAGGTATTTGCGAATCTCTTTTATTTAGCGGCAGTTTATTGTTGCGGGCAATTATGGATTCTACCGATTCCTCATTTTTGTAGGCAAGTATACTTTGGTCAGGATAGTCTGCTTGGCCAGTAAACAGGTGATAATCGACATCACCAAACCTACCGAGGGAGATATTGCCAAAGAGATCTGCGCCGATGAATGCAAGATTGACATCGCGCCGACTCTCATCGTAAATACTTTGCGGCAAAAAGATCATCGGCTGCAGGAACGAAGAATCACGCGTGTCGTTATACAAACCGAAGGGCAGTTTACATTTACCGACTCGCAAGCCAACCGAATCAAACGGTTGATACTCCAAAATCGCCCAATCAACAACGACTTCATCTTCGCTATAATCACCAAGGTTACGGTAAAAGAGTTGTCCGCCAATACGAAAATCTTGCAAAAAGGAGACATTGGCATTCAGTGCGACTTCGGTAAATTCTTCGGAACCAGAACGGCTCGCCGCGAGGAAGTTATTATTGGAACTCTTGAGGTACCCCTGTGACAGAAAGCCATGCACTTGTACATTTTGACCAAAGGTTAACGCACAAGCGAAGTGCGGCAGAGCAAGGACAAATATGAAAAAATATAATGCAACACAGCGCATAGTGCTTACCTAACTAATAGATAGTGATTTACTGAGAAAATGAACATTCGATATACGTCCGTTATAATAGTATTTAAATTAATTAAATTCAACAATAATGATCCCAATCAGGCGACATAGCCCTGCTAGCTATCACTGACCCCTTGGTTAAAATGGTGATAAACGGCCAGCACCGCAGCTTCTGGCAAGCCAGGAACCTGACGTAGCACATCAAGACTCGACTGCTTAATTTTATTCACGCTACCGCAATGCTTCAGCAAAGCCTTCCGGCGCTCTGGGCCAATGCCAGCAATTCTTTCCAACTCTGACTCAAGGCTCGCCTTACTACGGATTTTACGGTGATGAGTGATAGCGAACCGGTGGGCCTCATCACGCAACCGTTCGAGCATAAACAAGGCTGGCGAACCTTGGCGCAATACCACTGGATTTTTGCGCCCAGGGCGAAAGAAACGCTCCTCGCTGCGCTCTACCGCCTGACCGCGAACGTTGCGCTTGACGCGACTTTTGGCGATGGAAACAAGATCAATGCGCGCCATCAATCCTAACTGAGTCATGACATCTTCAACCATCGACAACTGCCCTTTACCACCATCGATAAGGACCATATCTGGCAAGTCATTTTCCTCTAAACCACGACTGAGCCGACGGCTCAACACCTCGTGTAGCGAAGCGTAATCATCAGAGCCTTCAACGGTTTTAATGCGATAGTGACGATAGGCAGCCTTATCCGGTTCACCATCACTAATCACCACCATGCTGCCAACGGTATGCGTCCCCTGAACATGGGAGATATCATAGCACTCCATCCTGTTGGGCAACCGCTGTAAACCAAGATGATTACGGATCTCTTCCAGAACAGCATGGCGCGCTTCACGCCGATCTCCCCGTTCACGATAGCTATCGACGGCATTTTTATTTGCCAGCGCCAGCATGTCAAGCCGAGCACCACGCTGCGGCACGTGTAAGGTAACTTTCTTCCCTAAGCGATCAGCCAACCATTGCTGCAAGGCTTCGGAACTACTTGGCGCAAACGGCAACACAATTACCGCAGGGATGACAGTATCCTTGCCATAATATTGCTGGAGAAAACCCGCCAACAGCTCATCTTCATCTAACGACCAGCGGATAGCATAACTGCGCCGCCCAACCAAGCGGCCACCACGGATAAACAGCAGACAGATTTCAACCTCGCCCCCTTCGCGGTGCAGGCCAACAACATCGACATCGGCAGTATCTTGACTGACAACTTTTTGCTGCTCTAACGTTTTCTCTATGGCATGAATTTGATCGCGCAACCGCGCTGCTTCCTCAAAATTCATCACCTCGGCAGCAGCGCTCATCCGCTGACGCATCACCGTTAACACATCGTCATGGCGACCCGACAAAAAAGCGATCACCGTATTGACTAAAGCGCGATAATCTTCGCGAGAGATCTTACCGTGACACGGGGCACTGCACTGGCCAATTTGATAAAACAAACACGGTCGTTCACGCCGGCGACACTGCGACCAGCGATGATGACGCAATGGAAAGATCCGGTAAAGCTCCTTGAGGGTCTCTTTCAGCGCCCCCGCCGAAGCATAGGGGCCAAAATAAAGAGCACCATCTCTGCGCACGCGACGAACAATTTGAATACCGGGGAAGTCTTCGTTCATGTCGATACGCAGTGACACATAAGTTTTATCATCACGCAAATTGATATTATAGCGCGGCTGATGTTTCTTAATCAGGGTGTTTTCAAGAATCAACGCCTCTTTTTCGGTATCAGTGACGATGGTTTCAACCTTAACCACCTTCCGCAACAGAAACTGGACATGGGCGCGACTATCCCCGCCACGTACGTAGTTACGCAGCCGAGCACGCAAATTACGCGCTTTACCAACATACAGTACGCGGCCATCATGGTCTGACATCAGGTAGACACCACTGGCCGTGGCAATCGTAGCTAAATCAAGATCTGCAATATTATCCATTAGGTCCATGTATCCTTGATGGTCTCGCAAAAACAAATAAGATGGCTAAGCAAAAATTTCGTCCCCCAAGGCGTAGTGGTTGTTCAAGGGGGAAGGAATACATGTTGTATGTCGAAGTCTTGAACAAACGCTGCAACGCAGGTGGGCGGACTTTTTGCGACGCCATCA
>MAXR01000227.1 GCA_001751155.1 Desulfuromonadales bacterium C00003068
GACCAGAGGTTGACGGTAACGAAATTCACTCGCAATATCCACCTCGACAGGGATACGTGCATGCTTTTCAATGAGAAATTTCCCCACTAACGCTGCATGCCACGATGTACCACAGGCGACAATATAGAGGCGTTCAATTCCGTTTAATTCATCTGCGCTGAGGTTAAGTTCGTTTAGCAGGATAGCACTTTTATTGTCAGTGATCCGCCCAGCAATGGTATCAGCAATGGCGCGTGGTTGCTCATGGATCTCCTTGAGCATGAAGTGGCGGTAACCACCCTTCTCGGCCATTGTTGGATTCCAGGTAATGGTTTTAATTTTCGCTTCGACTGGGTCACCTTCGAGGGTTGTAATTTGCATCTCTGCTCTATTGAAGAGTGCCATCTCACCATCATTCAAGAAAACCATGTCGCGGGTATGGGAAAGCATTGCCGGAATATCAGAGGCAACAAAGTATTCACCCTGCCCTTGGCCAATAACCAATGGTGAACCTGCTTTTGCCGCAATCAGTTGATTTGGGTGTTGATCACTAATAACAGCAATAGCAAAAGCACCCCTGAGTTGTTGCAGGGTGGCGCGGACTGCTTGCTCAAAATTTTGAGATTTTTTAAAATGATCTTCGATAAGGTGGGCAATAATTTCACTATCGGTTTCCGATTTGAAATGATGACCACATGCAACGAGTTGTTGTTTGAGTTGAAGGTAGTTTTCTATAATTCCATTATGGACCACCACGAAACCACCCGCTCGATGTGGGTGGGCATTGGCTTTAGAGGGTTTACCGTGAGTCGCCCAACGGGTATGGCCAATACCAAGAGTCCCAGATAATGGACATGTTTTTAACTGCTGCTCTAGATTTGACAGTTTGCCTTCAGCCCTTTGGGTGTCAATTTGGCCGACATTGAGGGTTGAAATTCCTGCCGAATCATAGCCACGATATTCAAGACGGCGCAGTCCTTCTAGAACGACATCGACAGCCTGTTGTTCACCAATATATCCAACAATTCCACACATATATACAGTTACACTCCTAAAAAATACGGGGAGGGATCGTTCGTTAGGTTATTTTTTGTTTCGATTACGCCAGCCAGAAATCGTTTTCTGTGCTGTTCGCGCTAATGCTAACGCATCGGCAGGAACATCTTTAGTGATGGTCGACCCTGCACCAATTAAGCTGTTGCGACCAATGGTTACGGGAGCAATAAGTTGCGAGTCACTGCCGACGAAAACATCATCTTCAATAATTGTTTTGTGTTTGTTAACACCATCGTAGTTACAGGTGATGGTGCCACAGCCGAGGTTCACATTTTTCCCCAACTCTGCATCACCAATATACGTTAGGTGGCTGGCTTGAGAATGAAGACCAATGACTGCCTTTTTTGTCTCAACAAAATTGCCGATTTTATTGTGTCCTTTGAGGATTGTCCCTGGACGTAAGTGCGCCATCGGTCCGATCGTTGAGTGCTCGCCGAGGGTCGATCCCTCTAGAGCACTTCCAGCTTTAATAATACTGTGGTCACCAATGGTACAGGAATCGATTACCGCACCTGCTTCAATGGTGCAATGGCAACCAATCGTTGTGGTGCCGCGTAATTGAGCACCTGGGTAAATCGTGGTGTCTGCTCCGATCATCACCTTCGAGTCGATATAGGTGGCGTCAGGATCAATCAGTGTTACCCCGGCGACCATATGATCATGGTTGATGCGCTGACGGAGAATCTTAGCTGCTTGTGAAAGTTGTACTCGGTCGTTGATCCCCATACTCTCAGCTGAATCGTTAAGAATCGAAGCTACGACTCTATGCCCCTGTTCGCGGGCGAGGGAGATGATGTCGGTCAGGTAATATTCCCCCTGTGCATTTTGATTGCCGATCTGAGCGAGAAGTTCAAAGGCTAGTGGTGCTTCAAGGGCATAGAGCCCGGTGTTGATCTCTTGAACCTTTTTTTCTTCGGCAGAGGTGTCTTTTTCTTCGACAATTTTTTCCACACAATCACCCTTGCGGATGATGCGGCCGTAACCCGTGGGGTTTTCCATCGTAGCTGTTAACACACTGACGACAGCTCCTGCTTGTTGGTGATCAGTGAGCAGTTGTTGTAATGTTTCTTGGCGCAATAGTGGAACGTCGCCACATAACAGCAACAGTGTTCCCGAAAAGTCATTTAAAACAGGTTGAGCCATCTGTACGGCATGTGCGGTACCAAGTTGCTGCGCCTGTTCAACAAAGAGTAACTCCTGAGCGGAAAAGGTCTCTTGCACCAGCTCTGATTGGTGACCAACAACCATGACAATTGGTGAACAGCCCAATTGTTGAGAACTTTGAATTGGATAAGCTGCTAACGGGGAGCCTGCTAAGGGTTGAAGAACCTTTGGTAGGCTTGATTTCATGCGGGTTCCCTTGCCGGCAGCAAGGATGATGGCCGCTAGATTTTGTGTAGGCATCGTAATCCTTTTTAGGTTATAGTAATCTTCAATTTAAGCTTAAAATAGGTGGTTCGTCAAGCGGCATACGGTGTTAACTGCGTGTTTGACGGTGAATTTATATAGGAAAGAGAGTGGTTATGAATGATCGTGATGACCGCAGTAATATAGTCCGACAAATTACAGAGATTGAACATAAAATTAAATCATTGCGAATTCGCTACGAACAGTACTTTGCTGGAGTTGAAAAACGAGCCCCTTTGCGCGAGCGTGATGCGCTTGAACGGGAGCTGCGCGAGTTTAGCAAACGTACTATTATGCAGACCGAGTTACGCTATAAATTTCATAATCTATCAAGTACTTTTCATTCGTATCAAGGGATGTGGGAACGAGTCCAACGAGAGATGGATGAGGGGCGTTATCGTCGCCATGTGAATAAAACGACCGCTATCGATGATGAAAGTCAGACGAGAACTGAAATAGAGAGGCTTTACCAAGATTACCAGGCGGTGTGCAAGCAAAGTCAGGTA
>MAXR01000228.1 GCA_001751155.1 Desulfuromonadales bacterium C00003068
CGTTGTTGTGCCGTTTGAAATGAATCTTCAGCTTCGGCCAACAGTCCTGCTGCGCCCGTTTCAGGTTCGGCATCAAGATCAAATTGTTGGGCAGCGTAAATCAAGGCAGTGCGTGATGGTTTTTCTTGCAGGTTATCTGTGGTGTGACCTGCGGAATCGACAATTTTCCCCTCCTTTAAAATCAACGGTAACAACGTAAGACTGGCATCACCTGAGTGTTGGTAGATTGTTGACGAGTTGAAGTCTTGAACAATAACGGCTTCAGCATCAATCCGTGATTGCATGAGTTCGTGCGTTAAGGTCTCTTGTGTTGCTTCGGCGGTGTCGTTCTGTTGTGCCATATACACTCTCAATGTGGCGTGTTGCCAAAATTGCGAGCGGGTCATCAGGTGACCTAATAGCAACATTAACGCGCCGCTGTTGCCGGGATGATACCAAATATCAATGCGCCGTTCATCTTCTGGTTGCTCATCTAAGGCTAACCAGTCCTTCTCTTGGGCGTCAAGTAGTACCAGGTTGTAGCCCTGACGCAGAGCCACACGCAGGTTTTTACCGAAACTTTTAAGTTGTTCGGTGAAAAAGTGTTGCGTGTCGGCACTGTGGTGGTTGAGGACAATCGTGTTAGCGCGTAGCGGGCCAATACCAAAGGATTGCAATAGCAGCGGATTGCCGATTTCGAACGTCGGCGCATTGATCACCAGCGGAAAGGCTTGAACACCGCTATTGGCAATATCTTGATAGAGTTCCATCTCAACTTCGTGTTTGAAGTGGGTTTGTTGTGGGCCATGACCTTCGAGAATCCTCACGAGGGTGGTTAAGCCACTATTATTGACGAGCCACGATGAAAATACCAACAGGCGTTGGCGACGCTCTTGGTTGTCGGAATATGCGAGCACTTGTGGCCGCCAGTCGCGAGGATGTTCCAATTCTTCTGATACGTTGAGCAGATGTTCTTGAACTTGTTGTAGGTGGTAGGAACGCCGACTATCGGCCCAGCGACTTTGCCGAACTGTAGCTTTTAAATATTGATAGAGGATAAACATAACGGCGACGGCCAATGAACCAGCTTTCCAATCAATGGCCAGCATGGCGATAAGGCAGATCAGTGCGCCAGCTAAGCTAGTACGCTGGTGGAACCATTTAAAGCGTGGTCGAAATGATGGACTCGCAGCTCGTGCTTCGAAATAGGTGGCGTAGTTAAGCAATCCATATGAGATGAGAAAGAACATCGCGACAACGCTGGCGATGACGTTGAGGTTGCCAAGGCCGATGGTTAATAGGGCAATGGCAGCAGAAAGCAGTATCGCTCGCTGGGGATTGTTGGCTTCACCAACCCCTATAGAAAATGGATTCAATAGCGGGAACACTTTGTCGGCAGCTAACGCCTGAAGGATGCGTGGTGCTCCCAAAAATGAGGCCATTGCCGAGGAGAGGGTGGCGGCAAAAACACCTGCGGTAATGAGAAAAGAGAGCACAGCGACATGGTTCATCGACTGGTAATCATTGATTAATATATCGCGTGTCAGGTTACTGGCAAAAAAGATCGCTGCCGCAAAATAGACGACAATGGAGATGCCGACAGCGAGAAAGGTCCCCAACGGCAGACTCTTACCTGGGTTGCGTAAATCGCCAGACATGCTTACCCCTTGGGTGAATCCAGTTACCGCCGGAAAAAAGACAGCAAACAAGATCCAAAAACTGGGCTGTTGCGGTGCGGGGTTCCAGTTAATATGGAGCAGGCTGCTATCCCAGTGGATGAAGCCACCGATAAAAAAGGAGCATAGGGCTAAACACAGAATCACCATCACGCCATATTGAAAACGGGTGGCCAAATCGGCCCCTTGCCACGCTAAAATAAATAATGCGCCAATTGCGATCGCTGCAATGATTTGTGCTGACATCCCCTCAAGGCCAAACAGATTGGCCGAGACTTCACCAAAGCCTATACAGTAAAAACCGATTGAGACAGATTGCGCTAAAAACAACACCAGTCCAAGTGCTCCACCAAACTCGAAACCGAGAGTACGCGAGATGAGGTAGTAATCGCCACCGCCACGGATGGTCAAATTGGTGGCAATGGCCGAGAGTGAAACGCTGGTTAACACCGAAATGACGTTGGCAATAAGAATAATCAGCAGAGTTTGGCGTAGCCCTGCGGCACCAACGATATAGCCTAAACGCATAAACAGGATAAGGCCGAGGATAGTTAGAATACTCGGTGTGAAAACACCAGCAAATGTACCTAGCTTCGTTTTATCTTCGCCCTCAGCTTTTTCTTGTGGCGTGTTAGCGCTATCGTTTGTCATCACTTTCCCCATTATTTAGCTAACTGAACTATTTGATGCTTGTCACAATATTATCCAATGACAACGATTGTGCAATGTTTGGTTTGGTTGTTAAAATAATCGGTATCTTAGTATTGAAGCCATGAGGTATGATTAGGTCATTAGATAGAATGAAATTATCGTTACTTCTGTTTTGTTTATTGAGTAAACAGGGGTGAACAGGAATCCTTTTAACAGATGAGATCAGCATGAAAAACAAACTATTGCGCATGATTGAGATAATTCAGGATGGCTACCCAGAACCGTTGCTGGCTGAGTTTAAAACAAAAAAAGTTTTACCACTGGATCAGCGTATTGAATTGATCGGCCTGGCACGTGATTTTCATCAAAATCTGGCCGATGAACTATGGATTAAAAATGGCAAAAAACGCTCAAAAAATGAGAAGAGTGCAGCCGCACAAGCCGATTTAGCTCGTTTTG
>MAXR01000229.1 GCA_001751155.1 Desulfuromonadales bacterium C00003068
CCAGGCCAATTTGCTAAAGTTCGTATTCCATTGTTTACCGATCCTGAAACTCTCCTTGTTCCCGAAGTAGCACTCGGAACCGATCAGCGTGGTCGTTTCTTAATGGTGGTTGATCGTGACAACAAGGTTCAGTATCGACTCGTGACTGTCGGTCAAAGTATGTTGGATGGCTCCGTTGTTGTCACCGAAGGGATACAGCGCAGTGATCAGGTGATCATTAATGGTTTGCAGCGGGTTCGGGTTGGCATGGTGGTAACACCACAACAGCAGGATGCGACACAGCATGCTGTAGACCAGTTTGCAAAATAGGGGGGATAAAAAGAGATGAGTAAATTTTTTATCAACCGACCTATCTTTGCTGCGGTGATCTCAATTCTCATTGTGTTGACGGGTTTCATTTCGATGAACTCTCTTCCAATCTCACAATATCCAGAGCTGGCACCACCCAACATTGCTGTCACTGCCGCCTATCCTGGCGCCAATGCTGCCATTATTGCCGATGCTGTAGCTGGGCCAATTGAAAAAGAGGTCAATGGTGTCGAGGGGATGATTTATATGAAATCAACCTCGACTAATTCTGGCACCTACACTCTGAACGTAACCTTCANNCCTCAGAGGTGACTCAGCTAGGTGTTAAAACAAAGAAAAAATCAACCTCGATGGTGTTGTTAATCTCTTTGACTTCACCGAGCGGTGAATACGATAAATACTTTTTAAGTAACTATATTACCCTGCGTCTAAAGGATGAAATCTCACGATTAGAAGGCGTTGGTGATGTGAGTACCTTTGGTGCTGGCGATTACGCCATGCGTATCTGGTTGAACCCTGCCAAGCTTAAGGCCAGAGGGTTAACAACGGGCGACGTAACCAAAGCACTGAAGAGTCAAAATGTTCAGGTTGCCGCAGGTAAGATTGGTGCAGCACCGGCTCCCGATAACGTTGCCTTTGAGTATACCATTAACGTTCAAGGGCGACTTTCAGAACTAAGCCAATTTGAGGATGTGATTATCAAGCGAGGCGAGGGGGGAAGGTTCACCCGTCTAAAAGATGTCGCCCGAGTTGAACTGGCCAGCCAAGATTATTCGTTAAATATCTTTCTCGATAATGAGCAAGCTGCAGGCATGATGATCTATCAACTGCCCGGTGCCAATGCGTTAGACCTTGCTGCGGCGATAAAAACCAAGATGGAGGAACTCAGTCAAGTTTTTCCACCCGGATTAGAATACGAGATTCCGTTTGATACCACGATCTTTGTCGAAAGCTCCATTGATGAAGTTATTGTGACGCTGTTTATCGCTATTTTACTGGTGTTTGCGACAATTTTTATATTTTTACAGGATTGGCGAGCGACTCTTATTCCTGCCGTGGCGATCCCTGTATCGTTGATCGGTACGTTTGGGATCATGTTGTCACTGGGATTTTCAATCAATATGATTACCCTGTTCGGCCTTGTTTTGGCGATAGGAATTGTGGTTGATGATGCCATTGTTGTGGTTGAAAACAGTGTGCGAAATATTGATGAGCATGGTTTGCCACCTAAAGAGGCTGCGATTCGCGCTATGGATGAAGTCGCTGGCCCTGTTGTCGCAACCACGTTGGTACTGTTAGCAGTGTTTGTTCCCACCGCTTTTATGGGCGGGATTACGGGGGAGATCTATCGACAATTTGCGTTGACAATTTCTGCGGCAACCTTGATCTCATCCATCAATGCACTAACCATGAGTCCTGCACTCTGTGCGTTATTATTGCGCCCAACTTCGAAGAAAAAAAATATCCTATTTCGTAAATTTGATGCAGGGTTTGATGTTGCAACGACAGGATATATGAAGTTGGTTAGAGGTGGATTGCGAAAAACATTTATCATGCTGGTGATCTTTGCGGTAATTTCAGCGGCTGGATTTTGGGGTTTTATTAAGCTCCCCGGTGGATTTATTCCTACCGAAGATCAAGGCTATGCCATGGCTACGGTCCAGTTGCCCGATGGCGCATCGTTCAACCGTACCGATAAAGTTGTTGCAAGCATCACCGAAAAAATCGTTGAAATTGGTGGAGTATCCAGTGTTACCAGTGTTCCAGGCTTTTCCATTCTCGATGGCGCTGCCGCTTCGAATAGTGGCACCTTTTTTATCATGTTTGATACCTTCGAGCAGCGAAATCCTGAAGGATATACTCTCGCTTATATTATGGGAGAATTACGTAAGATTGCTGCACAGACACAAGATGGCATCATGATGTCATTTCCGCCGCCACCGATAATGGGGCTCGGTTCGACAGGGGGTTTTTCATTACAATTGGAAGACCGTGCTGGGGTTGGCTTTAACACCTTAGGTGAAGTGACGCGTGATTTTTATATGTCCGCAAGTGAGGATCCAAGAATAGCCTCCTCCTTTTCCACATTTCGAGCCAATGTGCCCCAGTTGTTTGCTGAAGTGAACCGTACGAAGATACAAGATTTAGATGTTCCGCTCTCAGAAGTATTTTCTGCATTACAAACTTATTTAGGCTCAAGTTATGTGAACGACTTTAACAAGTTTAATCGTACTTTTCAGGTGCGTGTTCAGGCCAGCTCCGATTTTCGCACGAAAGTTCGCGACATTGGTGCCATCGAGGTTCGTTCCAACAAGGGCAAAATGATTCCACTGGCAACATTGCTAACCATAAATCCAGATTTTGGCCCTATGGTTGTCAACCGTTTTAATATGTATCCATCGGCAACGATTAGTGGTTCAGGTGCCGCTGGAATCAGTTCAGGTGAAACATTACAGGTGATCGAAGATCTTGCTCAGGCAACATTGCCGAGTTCAATGGGGATCGACTGGAGTGATATGTCCTATCAGGAGAAAACTGCCAGTAATCCACTACCAATTTTTATGATGTGTATCATTTTTACCTACTTGGTGCTTTGTGCTCAGTATGAGAGTTGGAGTATTTCGTTGTGTATCATCATGACCGTTACTTTAGGCCTATTTGGTACCGTGGCCGGAGTGATGGCGCGCTCGATGGATAACAAT
>MAXR01000230.1 GCA_001751155.1 Desulfuromonadales bacterium C00003068
GCTTTGACCACATGGACTGCCTGATGCTACGAACCATTATTGATAAGTTTGGCGGTGGTCCCGTTGGGCTCGACACCCTTGCGGCGGCCATCGGTGAAGAAAAAGATACCATTGAAGAGGTGATTGAGCCGTTCCTTCTCCAGCAGGGCTATCTCAACCGCACCCCGCGTGGGCGAACGGCCACAGATCTGGCCTATCAACACTTTCACCGTTCAAAGCCACAGAGTCAAAGCGACATGTTTAACCACAATACTACCAACGAGCAGACACCTTAAATCATGGACAGTGTAACCCGTAACTGCTTTTTGCAGCAGATCTCCCTCTGGGCGCAGGACTACATCTCGAAAGGAAGATCGCCCTTTCGCAAGACCGAGATCAGCCCAACCATTATCACCAGCAGCGGAGTGCAATCGCCAGACCTGGTATTGTGGATCAATCAAGACAGTTTTGTTGCGGGCGGGTTTGTTTTATTCCCCGACGATGAGACCTTTGACATGGCAGCGGCACAAGCCTGTTCGCAGGCCCTCGGCATTCGCTATTTTGCCACATGGACAGCTCAAAACATTTCAGTTTGGAGTGTGGACGATCAGTCCATCCACAGTCAAATTCAGCCGCCAAAAACCACAGACAATGATCGCATTGATCGATTTGAAGACTCGCTCATCCAATTAATGGATGAGTTTCGCACCCTTGCCGTTCTTGGTCTGTGCCCGCCAGAACAACTTTCATTCTGGCACTTAACCAATCTGTGCATCGGCGCCCACAATCGCGCACTGCCGTTATTGAGTGAGCACTTTCGCCGCAATCCTGAATTGCATGCGAAACATCTGCCCTCTTTTGAAGTTCAGGCGCAAGAAAAACTTTCCATGTCAATGGCACGGCTATTAACGTTGCTGTATTTCGAGAAAATTCCGTACAATCTACCACCAGAAGATCTCGATCACGCACTGGGATATCTATCCAGTGAACTAGCCGTACAATCGCTGAGCGACCTAAAGCCAGTAAGGAACGAACCAACCCTTGATGAAAACAGCGCGGTACTTTTTCACCATTTACTACGTCGTCTCGATCAGGTTTCTATTTTCAACAATAGCCACCGAGCGATCCACGTTTTAAACCAGCTACTTCAACATAGCTCCCTGTGTTTAGATACGGACAATGACGCCGAAGCCAAAGATTACAACATGCTGTTATTTTGCAACACTGTACCCTGCAACACAGAGCAACTCATTGAGGTAGATCAACCCGCCCGCTTAGCCCTCAAACACCTGCTGCGAAGATTAATGGACTGCCCAACGGGACAGCATCACTACACCGAGCTGTTTCAGTTACAACCGCTGCAACATGCAGACGATCCACAACAACTACCGTTAAAAATCAAAGCCTGCTTGTCCAACGTGACAACACCAGCGACACAACAACGTAACAGTTTTTTAACCCACTTGCGGCTGGTGTGGCCAAACCATACTTTCGAGTTTCGCCGTTCGACACCAACGTGGGTCTATCATTTTTGCTATATACTCGGAATCATGAAAGCGGACAGCCAGCTTTGCATTCAGTTGCCATCTAGCATGCTTTCCAGTCCGTTTAGTGACATCATTATTGAATTACTTCAACAGCACTTCACTCTCCATGAAATAAGTCAACGAACCCCTCAAGTTGTCCACCTGTCACTGAGCAAGGGGTCTAACAACAGCGTTGATACACGTTTCAACGGTGAGGTACTGCGCAGCATGGCGTGGTCAAAACTGCGTCAACTTGAGCCTGAACAACTGGCATTAACCCTGTTTCTGCCCGAGGTTCCCTATCGGTTACTACAGCAAAACCTTGTTCGGTTTGACTCTAAACCAACACAACATAACGAGACTGGTGTTGAGCAGTTTAAAAACTCTAGCTTAGGCCAATGCTACAACCACCACTTACAGCCTAAGGTTGATCGAGCAAAACGTTCAAAATGGACCCCTCGCATCCCCCTGCCGAGTGATGCAATCCTTACTGCGCTAGAAAATCTTGCCATTGACAACGATCCTGCCCACCTCACACGTATTGATGCAGAACTGGAACGGCTTCTCGATATTGAGATTGCTTCGGTCAATCATTCACCAACAGTGGCAGAAATTAAGGTGTCTCACCGCGAAGCAAAAGAGGATAAAAAAACGTTAGCAAATAAAATTATTCAATTAATTCAAGTCAAAGGTGTACCAGAGTTTCCCACTCACTACCTCTATGAGTTCTACCTGCCGCAACTTTCCCATTATTCACGCCACGATTCGCCATGGGAAATCAGCAGTGAATTTATGGGAACCTATCAACTAAGCAATCAGAGAGGCGATACAGAGATCACTGCCACCAACGAATTTACCGCTCATGCGATTGTATTGGCCAGCTACGGCAAGGCGGAGATCAACCTTCCCGACGATAGAACCATCTGCAGCACGATTGTCACGCGCTACCTGACCGACCTTGATGAAATCCACACCATCATTTGGCGTGAATGTCATGCGGCACTTCACCAGAGCGATACGGCGAACCGACTGGTACGGAAGCTATGGAAAGAGCTGGGATTGCCGCCGTGGAACACGATTGATAAATATTTAAAACGATTCAATATCAATGATTAGCATGCGCACCAGACACACCAGAAACACGACAGATCGACCTTGAAACCTTCGCTCAACATGCTACTATCTAAACAACCACTCACCTGTTGAGGAGAATATTATGTTTGAAGTCATTGAAAAGACATTATTAACCGCCCTCGGTGCGGCATCGTTAACTCAAAAAAAAGCCGAAGAACTCACTGCGGAGCTTAAGGAGCGGTTCAATTTAAGCGAAGAAGAGGGACAATGTCTGGTCGAGAAACTGAAAAAAAGTATATCCGAGCGCCAAACTGAGCTTGAAAAACAGGCGACTGATGAAGTCCTTAAAGCCTGTGATCGAGTAGGCTTGGTCTCTAAAGATGAATTTTCGACACTAGAAAAACGTGTTACAGCCCTCGAAGTTCAATTAGCCAAGCCCTAGAAACCGCTGATGTTGCCGCTCATTAACATCAACCGCAATCTACGCTCCCTCAAGCGCTACCGTGAAGTACTTGGCGTTCTGGTCACGCACGGGTTTGATCAAGTTGTTGAGCAACTCAACCTGGATTACTACTTGGAGATTGGCCGTCAACTCGTTAGCCGTAATCCTGAGAAAAAACAACTGGAGCGCCTACCTACACCTGTGCGCTTGCGCATGGCAATGGAAAAACTCGGACCAACATTTATCAAGCTAGGTCAAACGCTCTCATCACGACCTGATATCCTCCCCGCCGATTATCTGGCCGAGCTAAACAAACTACAAGATTCGGTTCAACCAATAAGTTACAGCGAGATCAAGCGACACATCGAAAAAGAATTGGGTGCGCCCATCGACTCCCTGTTCGCAAAATTTGACACAGAACCTGTTGCTGCTGCTTCGATAGCTCAAGTCCACAAGGGCTGGCTCCATGACGGTACCACTGTTGCTATTAAAGTGCGCCGGCCTGGCATTGAAAAGATCATCGAAACAGATATCGACATCCTTAATGGTTTGGCTGCCCTGCTAGAAAAGCACGGATTCTTCGAAGAGATCTGCTCGCCGGTTGAAATTGTTCAGGAATTTAATCGTACCATCTACCGCGAAATTGACTTCACCAAAGAGGGCCACACCTTTGGTCGATTCCGCGCTAATTTTGAGCACAACACCTCCGTCTATATCCCTCACATTTTTTGGGAGTTGAGCAACGAATCCATTTTAACGATGGAGTTTATCGACGGCATAAAAATCTCAGAGATACAATGTCTGAAAAACGCTGGCTATGACCTACAGCAGATTGCTCAAACGGGCGCACAATCCTTTTTAGAGCAAGTGCTTTCTCATGGCCTGTTCCACGGTGATCCTCATCCCGGCAATATCCTAGTGCTGCCGGAAAACACTATCTGCTTTCTTGACTTAGGCATGATTGGCTATCTGGGTGAAGATTTAAAACTTCAACTAGCCAATTTAGTCTTGGGCCTCTATAAGCGCGACATCGACCTACTCATCTCGGTAATGCTGTCGGCGCGTGAACGATCAAAAGAGATCAACATCACCGCCCTAAAGCGCGATCTCTCTGAATTCATAGATGACTACTACCAAATCCCCCTTGAGCGGATCAATAGCCTCAAGTTGATCAACGAATTTATCGTGATGATGAAAAAACATCATATTAAATTTCCGTCCGACTTATTGCTTTTGGCTAAGGCGTTAATCACCATCGAGGGGATCGGGCGACAACTGGACCCGAGCTTTAACCTGATCGAACAGATTCAACCAGCGGTGGCGGAACTGCTGAAGCAACGCCTCTCTGGCGCAAGCATTCAAAAAGAACTGACGCAAACCTTGCGTGCGTATAGTGAAGTGGCAAAAACGCTGCCACGAGATATCAAAGAACTGATGTATCGGATCAATAACAATAATTTTAAAATCGATCTGGAACACCGGGGTCTCGATAAATTAATTACCGATCTCGATAAATCAAGCAATCGCCTGTCGTTTAGTTTTCTCATTGGTTCACTGATCATCGGATCGTCGTTAATCATGCAAACTGAAAGTGGCCCACAAATCTTCGGTATCCCCGCCTTAGGGCTTCTCGGTTACACCATTGCAGCAGGCCTCGGTCTGTGGCTAGCAATCGGCATTCTACGCTCAGGACGACTGTAACAAATTACAGCACACTAAGTAGGTCAATCGCCTTAATGTGTCATAAATACCACAACAAAATTGCAACACCTCACCCCACATAGCCGGCACCAAAAAACAAAGAAACGCCACAGTTCAACCACTTACACCACCAAGCATTCACGGCACGGATCATGCAACACTCATCAACAACTAACAATTACTCGTACATTGATGAGGTAATCTCTTTATGATTTGCCAATGCACTATTAGCAAACCAACCAAAATTAGCGGTATCGGTCTCCATACTGGCGATAATATTACAATGAAACTCCGCCCTGCAACAGCCGGGACAGGGGTTATTTTTCATCGCACTGATGGTGATCGTACGCGATCCATTGAAGCGCTTTCTAGCAATGTTATTGATACCAAAATGGCTACGGTAATTGGTAAAGGGGATTTAAGCGTATCAACTGTTGAACATTTCATGGCGGCATTAACAGCCTGCCATATCGATAATCTACACGTTTATATTGATGGCCCTGAAATTCCAATTATGGACGGCAGTGCTGCTCCATTTATAAAAGTATTACAGGATACAGGAATCACTCGACTTAATCGTAGCCGTAAAGTTCTTGTTATCAATAAGCCAATTCATCTTGTTGAAGGTGAAAAACGAGTCAGCATCATTCCATCACGTTTCTTCAAAATCAGTTTTGATCTGTCATTTGACCATCCCTGCATTCGTCAACAACATAAATCGGTTAATTTGACCCCAGAGTCGCTGTGCAAAGAGGTTGCGTCAGCGCGCACATTTGGTTTCATGGAAGAGGTCGAATACCTGAAATCAATTGGTTTAGCGCGTGGTGGTTCACTGGACAATGCAATCGTTATTGGCAAGGATTGCATCATGAACCCTGAAGGCTTACGTTTCTCTGATGAGTTTGTTCGCCATAAAATCCTTGATACAATTGGTGACTTTAGCTTACTTGGTTTTTCAATCTTAGGTCATATCAAGTCTTACAAAGGTGGCCACGATGTGAACCACAAAATGGTGGAAAAAATCCTCGCTACCCCTGATAACTGGCGTATCGTTGAATTTTCTGATGCCGACCTACAAGAAGCTCTCAAACTTCCTGCACCAAGTATTCAAACAGATCTTGCATGGGCAGAGTAACAGCTCACGACAACCATCTCATTTGATAAAAAAGGCAGCCTTTGGCTGCCTTTTTTATTGACGTTGCGCCTGAATTTAATCCATGCCATGATACGAAGAATCCGTTAACCTTTTACCGTTATTGTGCCTATGCCTGAAACACGAAAACAACATCCTGAAACACGCAAGCGCCGGCGGGAATGGGGTCTCACCCTCGTAATCGTTGGGTTGATGTTTGGCTTCCCTTTTTTTGAAGATCAAATTTATAAACAAGCAGAGCAAGTTCAGCTATCCAACAACCTGCTGGTGTTGGCACTGATCAATATCAACATTCTGCTGATCATCCTTTTCCTTTTTCTAATTTTCAGAAATTTGTTCAAACTGATTATTGAACGGAAAAAGAATATTCCCGGGGCGCGGTTACGCTCAAAACTTGTTTTAACCTTTGTTCTACTCTCTCTCATTCCAACCATGTTACTATTTTTTGCCTCAGCAGCTTTTATTACAAATTCCATCGACAATTGGTTTAGCTCCGAAATTGAGAGCTCACTGACAGAATCATTAGCAGTTGCGCAGACCTATTACAAAAATTCAGCAGCAAATGCTCTTTACTATGCAGATCAACTTGCGACACGCATCCAAAACGACAAACTACTTAACGACAGCCAACTCGACAACTTACGTCAGCTTATATCGGACAAACAAAAAGAATACAATCTCGGCATTGTTGAAATATTTTCTTCAACCCATGAAGAACTTGTTCGGGTTTCAAATCCCAATGTTCCGTTAGCTGAATTTACCAATCCAAGCTCTGATGCGATCCATAAAGCCTTACAGGGCGAACGCTTTACACGAATAACACCGACGGGAAAAGCAGATTTGATCCGCGGCGTTGTGCCCATTATGTCTAATTGGAATGCCAACGATATTGTTGGAGTAGTTGTGGTAAATTATCATGTCCCCTATTCGCTCGTCAGTAAGATGCAAGAGATCTCGTCATCGTACCAGCAATACAAAGAGGCACAACAACTTAAGGGGAAAATTAAACAAGGTTATATTGCGATATTGCTTTTGATCGCTTTAGTTATCATTTTTCTTGCTACGTGGTTTGGCTTTCGCCTTGCGCGCAGTATTACTGTGCCGTTACAGGAACTGGTCATCGCCACCAAAAAAATTGGTACCGATAATTTAGACGTTATCTTACCCGCTCCGAGTGATGATGAAATTGGGCTTCTCATCGATGCATTTGATAAAATGACAGGAGAACTCCGTCAGGAGAAAGTAAGAATCAAGGACGCCCTTGATGATTTGCAGGATTCAAATATTGAGCTTGATCAACGTCGGCGTTATATGGAGATTGTCCTTAAAAATGTGACTGCGGGCGTTATCTCCCTCGATAACGATGGCATCATTACTACGATCAATAAGTCAGCTGAAACCATCCTTAAGATTCGTGCCAATCGTGTATTAGCTAAAAACTATCAAAACGTGGTCACAGCCAAACAACTCCAGATCATCAAAGGATTTTTGGGTGAATTACTGCGCTCAAACAAGGACTCAATTCGCCGCCAGATCTCCTTAAGCATACAGGGGCAACAACTCACCCTACTACTCAATATCACCAGCCTTCTCGATGAAAATAATCAGTTTATGGGGACGGTCATCGTTTTCGACGACCTAACTCAACAATTGAAGACTCAGCGCATGGCGGCATGGCGTGAAGTCGCTCGGCGCATTGCGCATGAGATAAAAAATCCGCTGACACCAGTACAACTGTCAGCTCAACGCCTTAGACGCCGTTATTTAGATAAATTTTCTCAAGATGATGATGTGTTTGACGAATGCACTCGCATGATCATTACGCAGGTAGATGACTTAAAAAACCTCGTCAATGAATTTTCAAATTTTGCCCGCATGCCCGCAAGTAACCCAACCCCGCAAGATCTAAACCTTATTATTTCGGAGACACTTGTTCTTTTTCAAGAAGGACATAAAGACATTGATTTTACCTTCGATCCAGCTGAGGATTTGCACGTACTTGAATTAGATCAGGAACAAATTAAACGGGTAATCATAAATCTGCTCGATAATGCCATTCATGCGCTCGAAGATACCGCTACACCACGTAGAATTAAGCTTAAAACAAAAATGGTTTCACCATTACAGATGATAACATTAACGATCAGTGACAACGGTTGTGGCATCCCTGATGTCGATAAACCACGGTTATTTGAGCCTTATTTCTCAACAAAAACAACGGGAACAGGGCTAGGATTAGCTATTGTTGCCACGATCATATCAGATCATAATGGCTACATTCGTGTTAAAGACCATCAACCCCAAGGCACAGAAATCATTATTGAGTTGCCAATCAGAACCATTGAAAAAGTATAATATGGAGAAACCATGAAACAAATTCTGATTGTAGATGACGAAAAAAACATTCGTGAAAGCATTACAGGCATCCTGCACGATGAAGGATTCCAGACAAGAATTGCAAAAGATGGCCTAGGAGCGATTGAATCGGTCAAAGATGAAAAACCAGACCTCATATTGCTCGACATCTGGATGCCAGGAATGGACGGCATTGACACCCTTAAGGAGCTACGCAGCCTCCACAGCGACTTGCAGATAATTATGATGAGTGGTCATGCCACGATTGAAACTGCGGTCACAGCAACCAAACTAGGCGCTTATGACTTCATAGAGAAGCCACTGTCACTTGAAAAGTTACTTGTATGCATTCATAACGCATTA
>MAXR01000231.1:0-6239 GCA_001751155.1 Desulfuromonadales bacterium C00003068
ACAACCGATAGAATATCAATGATCCTGTCAGGCAACGATGGGGACAGCCTCGATCAGCGTATGGCACAGTTAGATGATGGTCTCGATAGTTTCTCATCGTTTATGAGTTGGCTGTCGGCAGCGGATGAATGTAAACCGAAAAGAGTTTGTCCCCCCGACATGATCCAATTGGATGATTTTTCGGACCTGCCAGCAATCAAGGTTTGGCCAGAAGATGCGGGTCATTACTTGTCCCTAGCTGTGGTTATTTGCCGAACACGACAAGGTCAACGGGTTAACTGTGGTATTTATCGCGTACAAATTCATGGACCACTCCAAGCAACGATCCGTTTTCGTCCTGGATCTGATGGCCACCGGATTTTTGCAGAGTATCAGAAACATAACGAACCGATGTCTGTTGCAATCGTTTTAGGTTGCGATCCGGCATTGATGTTTGCGGCGGTTTTCCCGCTAAACTCTCACACCAGCGAATTTTGTTTTGCCAGTTACATTCAGCAAGAACCTCTCTCTTTTTATTGTAGTGAATTAAGTTCACTGCCGATCCCGATACCCAGTGAAGTCGTGATTCAGGGATCGCTTGACCCCGCAATGACCTTACCAGAAGGCCCCTTTGGCAATCATGAGGGCTACTATAGTGATATTGAACAGAGTCCAGTGTTCAATCTTGAGCGCATTGAGTCGCGCCGTGATGCAGTGATCCCAACAACAATGGTTGGCGGGCCACCAACTGAAAACATGGTTCTTGGTTGTTATATTGCCCAGTTGATGATCCCGTTGGTGAAACGGCAAATTCCACAGGTGTTGGAAGTTTTTATGCCGCCAGAAACCGTTTTCCATGGCTGCGCTTTTATTCAATTGCACGTAGATGATCAGCTCGAAACCGTTAAGCAACAGGTCCAAAATCATCCATTATTTGTACACAGCAAATTTCTTGTTTTTGTTGATGATGAAATCGATGTTAATCAACCGCAGCAACTATTTTGGCGGGTCATCAATCATTATCGTCATAGTGGTTTTAATGCAAATACCGCTAGTACAGAACAGATTGTCATCGATACGACGGGATGTTGCTTAATGCCTCATCAGCGTTTACATTCAAATGCAGAAATTGAAAAAAAAGTGTCTGAACGCTGGCATGAATTTGGGCTCGACATCTGAACGTATGACAAAGGACGAGTAAAACCATGAACCTTATTATTTTGTATCCCACAGATTATATAGCTGAAGATCGAGTACAGTTGAATGATTATCGCCACAAGCATGTTGTTGCCGTTTTAAAGGCTAAAGTGGGTGAGCAAGTACGTGTTGGTGATCTGAATGGTTGCATGGGCTTAGGTTCCATTCTGGTGTTGACTGACGATACCCTTGAAATGTCTGTTGTTTGTGATGTTGACCCTCCGCACGCTGCTCCGTTAATCTTGTTGTTAGCTCTACCGCGACCTAAGGTGTTTAAGCGCATTTTGATCACGGCAACCACTCTAGGAATCAAAAGAATTTGCCTGATTAATAGTTGGCGCGTGGATAAAAGCTACTGGGGGAGTCCGAGCTTAGCTCCCGATGAAATCAATAGCCAATTGGTTACAGGATTAGAGCAGGCACGCGACACTGTTTTGCCTGTCGTGACCCTTCATTCACGCTTTAAGCCTTTTGTTGAAGATGAACTACAAAATATTTCTGGCGGGGGACCATGTTTTGTAGCCCATCCACATAATGCCCAGCCTTGTCCTCAGTTTCCTTTGTGTTCAGCAGATCAGATGGTTACGGTTGCTGTTGGACCCGAAGGGGGCTTTATTGACTATGAAGTGGACAAACTGATTGAGAGCAATTTCACTGCCATCGAGATCGGTGCGCGAATTCTTCGTGTCGAAACAGCGATTACCAAATTAGCTAGTTTACTTATTGAATAAACAATTCCCCCAATTTCGTGTTCTGTCCCGAATTTAACTCAGCGAAATCTATTAAGTAGAATCTTCAAATCATTTCAGTTGGTTACCGTTCTATTTCTCTTACAACCTATCAAGCCCTCTGGTCCGGTACTCTAATAATGACCACTTTTTTAGTCATGTTTGAAAAAATTGATTGCATAAGTAAAAAACAAACGCTATTCTATTTTTGGTATAGGAAATTGGGGCCTGTTTTATTATGGCAAGGCTTACCGTGTCAGCCGGAGTCAGTTGCCAAAATAGGACAACAAGGCAAGGTATGTTTGGTATTGGATGCCGTAACAGTAAAATGGGTACTGTTCTGGTTATACCAGCTGACAAAGAAAGGGATATCATCATGACTGATTGTGCATTAAGTAACTGTGACTTCAGAGGCTTGATCGAAAAGACGCGTAATTATCACTATTTTGTTGAGTCTGAAAAGGTAACAGAGGAGTTGTTGCGTGAGTTAGTTGATTACGCGCGACTTGCACCGTCGACGAGTAACATGAACATGCAGCCACTGCGTTATCTATTGTCTTGTGATGAAGAGCGCAACGAGGCAATTTTCGACACTCTGGCATGGCAAGGGTATCTGCGCGGTTGGGGCGGCCCAATCAAAGGCGTTAAGCCAACGGGTTATATTGTTGTTCTTGGTGATAAAACGGTTTGTAGTAGTTATGTTGCCGATCAGGGTATTGTAGCCCAATCGATCTTGCTTGGTGCAACTCACAATGGCCTTGGTGGCTGTATTGCTGCAAAAGTACAACGACGGAAGTTACGCGAAGCACTCGATCTCCCAACCCGTTATGAGATTCTTCTTGTTGTCGCTATTGGTAAGCCTGGCGAGGAGATTGTTCTTGAACCTCAAGAAGTTGGTGCGGATGGTTATGGTTGGCATGATGAAGCTGGTAACTATCATCTGCCTAAGCGTAGCCTTGACAGTGTGATCTTAAAATATTAATCAACCGATTCGTCTAATTGCTTAAATGGCCCGCTAGAGTTCACTCTGGGGGGCCATTTTTATTAGAGGGAAAATTTAAGCAAAGTATTGTTAGCCAAATAAACTTTGCTGGATAAACACCGCTAGCGAACGACTTTGCAGCGTGTAGAGGATGACATAGCTGGCTAATATCAAGGCTACCCATAGTGCGATACTACCAGTTGGCCACGAACGCGCCAAGATGCCACGCGGACCGTGATAGCGAAATAGAAACATAAAACTGCGCACTAATGCCGAAACAAAAATATCACGGGATCGGCCACCCAAATCGAACAGGTTTAAGATAATATTATTCCATAATCCAAGTAAAGGACGACGAAACAGCCAATCAAAATCTAATTGAAGNNACAAGAAGTTGGAATTGTTCGACAACATGGCTAAGGGTGTAGGGATGATAAGGCTGATGCGGTGGCAACATGGCATAAAATTGCTGTGGTAATAAACCGATCAGTAAACAGATTGCCGCGCCGCAACACATCGCAAAAAGTGACGTTTTATTTGGGTCGTGACCCGCCTCGATGGCTTTAGATTGCTGAGGCTGAAAAAAAGTGAGCCACGGAAAACGTACTCCAGCATTAAATACAACCGCGGCTGAACAGCCTGTTAAAATAAGCCATGTCCACGTTAAGTGTTGCTCTGTTGCCGATTGAAGAATCAACGATTTAGTAATAAAACTCGATGTCAGCGGGACACCCATACTGGCTGCAGCACCGATGACAACACATCCTGTTGTCCACGGCATCTTACGGAACAGGTTGCCTAGTTGATCTCCATGCTGTTTGCCAACACTTAGCAGCACACTGCCTGCTGTCATAAGTAGTACGGTCTTGTACATAATATGGGCAAAGGCATGGGCTGTCGCGCCATGAATCGCCGTTTCACTGCCAATACCCACCGCAACCACCATAAAGCCAACTTGATTAACAATGCTATAGGCAAGAATTCGGCGAATATTGTTTTCTCGCAATGCATAAATTACCCCATAAATAGCCATGTAAAGGCCAATAGGGATAAGAATCTGTTCGCCGGCAAAATAGGCAATCAGAACATATACGGCAGTTTTAGTTGTAAAGGCTGACAGGAAAACCATCCCTGTTGGGCTCGATGATGGATAGGCATCGGCAATCCAATGTGAAAAGGGCGGGGCACCAGCATTGATAAGAAATCCAGCTAATATAAGCCAGCGCGCTAGCCCTGCAGTCGGGAGCATGCCAATGGTTAAACTTGAGTCCGTTATGGCAATCCCCGCAATCCCGGCCAGTAAGATCACCCCGCCCGCTAAGTGAATTAGCAGATAGCGTAACCCCGCTTGCCCCGACTGTTGCGTTCTGTGAGACCAGATCACAATCGTTGATGTGATTGCCATCAGTTCCCAAAAGAAGAAAAGGCTGATGAGGTCGCCACACAAGGTAACGCTTATTGCACTGCCTGCATAAATGAATGCACTCGCCAATTCCGAGCGACTTGCCGATGCTAAGGCAAAGAGGCCACCGAGCCATAGGGCAATAATAAAGGCGCAGGCAAACATGCGCCCGGTGGCGGTGATGTGGAGGAGGTCAAGATTGAAACTAGCCACTTGAACGGTAAGGTGTAGACCTATGGGTAATGACCATAGTTGCCATAACGCAATAAGTGGTGAAATAAAAACAATCAGTCGTTGTTGCCAACCAGAAATAAACGAAAGCAGTAAGCCTGCAACAATAATGAGTAGCCCTGGCGCGAGCAGAAGATTAGCGGTCATAATAATCCTCCTTACGGCTCAGTAAGGGGACAAGGGTTCGTGCGAGGGCGATGAAAATAATCCCTGAGCCGAGGCTGATGAGGTGATACAGGCCAAAGTGGGGTAGAAACGACACCTCGGCATGATGATGTACCATCAGATCCAGCGCCACTAAAATCAGCGTTAATAGTGCAAGGGTGACAATGATACGTCGAGGCACAGCTATTTTTTTCATCGGCCAACTCCTGGAAGTTGAGCGGCCAACTCGAGTGGAATCTGTGGCCAGAAGAAAAGGATCAATGTTAGCAGGGCTGTTGTCGTTAGGGCCAATACCATTGTCCATGGCGCTTCACCGTGAGGGTGTGCGGGTGCTTCGTCCTCTTTTTTGAAAAATGCGGCATAAACGATAGGGATGAAATAGCCGGTATTGAGTAGAGTGCTCAAAAGCAATACTGCAATAATGGGCACACTATTGACACTTAGAGCACCTTGGAGCAGATACCACTTGGAGATAAAACCCGCAGCGGGTGGCAAGCCAATCATCGATAGTGAGGCGATGGCAAAGGCTGCCATCGTCCACGGCATGCGCTGACCAATGCCGTTAAGTTCACTTACTTTCGTTTTGTGCGCAGCGGTGTAGATGGCACCTGCGGCAAAAAACAAGGTAATCTTGCCAAACGCATGAGCGGTAATGTGCAGCACCGCTGCCGTGATTGAGTGCGGGGTTAAAATTGCCACCGCCAACGTGATGTACGACAGTTGACTGATGGTTGAGTAGGCCAGTCGGCGTTTTAAATTATCTTGACGTAAGGCGATGATGGAGGCCGATATGATGGTAAAGGAGGCCAGGCCGATCAAGATTGAATTACTACCCGTGGTGATTAGAAGCTGTGGGCCAAAAATATAAAGGATAATTTTCACCATACAGAACACTCCCGCTTTAACAACGGCAACCGCATGGAGTAGGGCACTGACGGGGGTTGGCGCAACCATCGCTTCGGGCAGCCAGCGGTGTATCGGCATCAAAGCCGCTTTACCGATACCGAAGGCGTACAGTAGTAACAGCAGCACCACCAAGCTGGGATCAATGTTGCCAGCCAGAATGCCACCAGCAGTAAAGGTGGTGGTGCCAGTTAAGTGCCATGTCCAGATGATCGCTGGCAGCAGCAAACCAACCGAGGTACTGATGAGGATACCGAGGTAGTAACGGCCGCCACTGACGGCGTCATGATCATGATTGTGAGTGACCAGCGGGTAGGTGGAAAGAGTTAACATCTCGTAAAACAGAAACATTGTGATGAGGTTGCCTGCTAACGCAATGCCCATCGTGCTGGCCAAAGCGAGAGCAAAACAGATATACAGTCGGGTTTGGTTGTTCTCGTTATTGCCGCGCATGTAGCCAATGGTGTACACCGAGGTGATGAGCCACAGTAAGCTAGCAATCCCAGCAAAAAGGAGCCCGAGTGGTTCAAGACACAGTTGAATCTGCAGCCCTGGTAATGGTTCAGCGAGGATAGTTGGCGCTAGGCTGAGAGCGTCGGGACGCATGAATATCGCAGCTACCAGACAAAAAAGCCCTGTCGCGGTACTCAGT
>MAXR01000231.1:6269-6520 GCA_001751155.1 Desulfuromonadales bacterium C00003068
ATAGAATACATAGCTGGATGAGGGTTTCCGTTGACATCAGATTCCCCCTATCAAGAGCGTTGCCGCGCGCTGAGCGAGTGTGATCGGGATACTGGTGTCGATGCCAAAATAGATGTTGGCGATAACAAGGGTCCACATCGGAATCAACAGTGACAAGGGCGCTTCACCGGTATCCGCTTCGTTTTCATGGGAGGGGTTGAAATAGGCGGTTTCAACAACGCGCCAAATGTAGACAACGGCCAACAGCGAGC
>MAXR01000232.1:0-1249 GCA_001751155.1 Desulfuromonadales bacterium C00003068
ATTATCCAAAAATCAAGCACCTACCACCACCCACCCCCTTGGTGCACACTTCTCGCTTACAGTTTCCTGTTGACATGTTTTTAAAACAACATATTATGCCTGCGGCTTAGCGACCATAAAGAGAATTTTCCACCAGATAAGTAGAAAGGTTAATTAGAAGTCAGATTGAATTCTGACTAGCAAAGTGCGGAATAATTTCGACGGAACCAGGGGAGGTTGAGTCGAAGGCACTACTGCGACAACATATAATAGCTAATGACAAACCATATTGAGGAGGAGTTAATATGTCATTTTCTTTATACGATCGAACCGATGGCGAAGAGCAACCATTTTGGAAGTGTGGCCCTTTCAAACTAAGACTGCCTTTCGTTCACTACAAACTAGAAGCAGTGGAAGCTGTTCAGGCCTTAGTACTTTTCGTAGTAGGCCTTGCCATGATCCCATGGCTGCAAAAACACCTCGGACTTCCCTTTGAAGCCGCACTTGCATACACCTTTGTCTGCAACTTTGCTTGGCTGATTCCAACTTTTTTGGGGGTTCCTTTTGTGCCGGGCTGGATCACCGCCGGCATCCCGATCATCATCATGAACCTAAGTCAATACGGCCCAGGTCCTGATGCGATTAAGGCCTTAGTTGCCATCCAAATAATGGTCGCCGCGATCTTCCTGATCTTGGGGATAACCAAGCTGAGTAGTAAAATCGTCAACAACATTCCAACCTCGATCAAGGCAGGTATCCTGATTGGTGCTGGTATGGCCGCCTTCATGGGGGAGATAAAAGTTGGTGGACGCCTCAGTCAAGACCCTATCTCCATCGGCATTGCCGCGATAATCTGCTTCTACATGTTGTTCTCGCTGTCATTTTTGCGGTTGAAGCAAAAGTATAAGATCGCTGCTACTATCTCTAAATACGGCATGGTACCAGCGATGTTGATCGCCATAGCGATTGGCGTTGCGGTCGGCGAATTTCCCGCACCGAATATCGAGTTCGGCATCACCCGACCAGATTTCGCCCTCATGTGGCAATACCTGCCATGGACGATCGGTTTCCCCGAATTTGAATTTTACGTCAATGGTTTCGCAACCGCAGTAGCCGCTTACATCATCGCCTTTGGTGACGTAATCGTCGGCTCATCTTTGGTAAAGAATGCAAACGAAGAGGATCGCCCTGACGAGATCATCGATGCTTGCGCCGACAGAATCCACATTGCAACCGGAATCCGTAACGCTATCCACGCTCTTTTTGCCCC
>MAXR01000232.1:1320-13439 GCA_001751155.1 Desulfuromonadales bacterium C00003068
GGCGGAGCTGGTACGTTTTGGCTAGTTGGCCTACTGGCGATGTTCATGTTGCCGCTGGTGACATTCTTTAAGCCTTTCTTGCCAATCAGCTTGTCTTTAACGATGTTCGTTACTGGCTACCTGTGCTTGGTTGATGGATTTAAAGAAGCAAAAGATCCGGTTCAAGCTGGAGTCGCCTGCACAATGGGCGTTGTGTTGGCTACCCACGGTGCGGCTTATGGCATTGGCATCGGCATTCTTTTCCACATCATGCTGGAAAGAAAGTTTCACGCTCAAAACCACCCAGAAGAGGGGATCAGTGCCCTCGAAGTTGAACTGGGTATTCCCCACAAAATTGAGACCGCTGAAGAGATAAGCTAAGTTAACGTGTTTGACAGCTCGATCATAGGCTGCGGGGTCGAAACCCCGCAGCCAACATCTCAATTCTATGCCACCCTGAACAATCAGCAAAATATCTTTTCAGTCACCGCTATCCCCACCACCCTAGTGCCCACCAACAAGACAATACTTACCTAATCAGGTTTTGCCAAACCCATCCCCCATCAACCTAGCAATCAGCATTGCCACAATTAAAGACTTACCTCCTCCAGCCTGTTTGCCCTAAATCATCACGAGGCAAACGCTAGCCCTCATGCACAACACTCGTTGTGACCAACAGAACACCAGTACCAATTAGCTAAATTAATACCACTTTTCGTACTCAATCTGCGCAGCCGAGAAAAGCAAAACAAAATATATATAACGGTTTTATATAATCAAACTAAATGTTTATGCCACCAAAAACCAACAGAAAAACATACACTTACGGCCACCACCACCAACGACACACAGTTTGCGTATACAGTTTCTTGTTGACATGTTTTTAAAACAACATATTATGCCTCGGGTTTATTGACCATAATGAGCATTTTCCACCAGATAAGTAGATGTGTTAATTAAAAGCCAAGCGTAAAGTGAAAAAACAGCCTTAAAGAAACTAAAGATCAACTACAAACTTGGATCACCAGCTCAAAGGGAGCCGTGTTGTTCCCCATGGTGCAGTTAATAGAATTGGCGTCACCATTCTTTACGACATCATGCTGAAAAGAAATTCCTCGCTTAGAACCATCCAGAAATGGGAAATTTTACTCTTAAAAATGAGTTGGACACTCCTCACAGAATTGAGACTGTTAAAGAAACAATCTAAACGTAAAGAGATATTTGAGCTGTTTGGTAGACAGCCCAAAGAAAAAATCTGAGCTGTCATGGTAGACAGCTCGATATGACAATTTGAGCTGTTTTGGTAGACAGCTCAGGTTTTCTGATAGGGAATTGACAGGAGGCACAACCCCAAAAGCAATTCCCCATCAATTTAACTTAACAAGGTATGGAGAAAGTAGATGACGCAAGCAAAAGAAAAGATTACAGAAGAGGAACGTTTTACGGAAGATGAGAAAAAAACGTATAGAGAACAAAGGCGCACTAAATGTTCTTTTAAGTCAAGAGATGAATATCTTGAGCACGAACTAAGTATCATGTCGCCGAAAAGGTGGAAACTGAACCTTCCTAAACGTGATTTCAACTTTGAGTACGAAGACCTGGTTCCGGCCTTGGCTGCGACCATTGGTAAGATCGTTATGGTTTCGGCGGTTGTCGCTGCCTTTGCAGACCGCTATGGACTTTCTCAAGCGTTTGTCATTGAGAATACCCGCTTTGAGATGTTGATTGCGGCAGTCCTTTTCTGCATCCTGTTCTCTGGAGTGCTGAATCCTCTTTCCAATCTGGCTGGAACCCATGGACCGATGATTCCTATGATTCCACTGATTGTTGCATCAGGAGGGCATCCTCTTGCGCTCGGGGTAATGGTTGGCTTCTTTGGGGTCTTGCTCAGTGCCACCAACGGTGGATCCAAACTTGTCAAACTCACAGGTGTCGGTGTACGTGGCGGACTGCTGATCTACTTGGGAGCGGTTGGTATGATCAGTCAGGTCAAAGCACTAGGTGCCTGGGCTGCAAGTATCAACATGCCATACGTCTCATTTGCCGTCCTATTCTCTACTATTTTGATTTATGCGTATCTGGCCAAGGTGGGCAAGCGCTGGATGTCCATTCCCATTGGTTCTGCGGTTGCACTGTTCGTGGCCCTTGCTCTGGGCGCACCGCTCAACTTTATCACCGAACCGGGCATGCCTCATTTGAGCCCACTTTACTGGTGGGGTGAAACGACAGGCTGGAAAATGGGACTTCCAGGTCTCAATGAATTTATTGCCGTAACCCCATTTGCCATCCTCGCTGTAGCGATGTGGTCACCTGATTTCCTCGGACACCGCGTCTTCCAGGAGCTTAATTATCCTAAAAAGGCCGACAAAGTGCTCATGAACGTTGATGACACCATGGCTGTTTGCTCGCTGAGACAAATTGTAGGAACATTACTGGGTGGTGGAAACCTGGCATCGTCATGGGGTACCTATATGATTCCAGCAGCCATTGCCAAACGTCCGATCCCTGCTGGCGCAATCCTAACTGGTGTCATGTGTATCTTTGCTGTCGTTTTAGGCTATCCAATGGATCTCGCGGTATGGCCACCAGTACTACGTGTTGCCCTTCTGGTTGGCGTGTTCCTGCCACTTTTGGAAGCTGGCATGCAAATGATCAAAGACAATAACAACTCTCAAAGTGCCGGTGTGTGTCTATTTGCTTCAGCATTAGTCAATCCGGTATTTGGCTGGTCATTAACCATGCTACTCGACAACACAGGATTAATTGGCGACTTCCAGAGAAGAAAAGATCTACACAGAATGGATCGCCTGATCATTCCATTATTGGCATTCGTTATTTGTGTCGGATCAATGGCTGCAGTAGGAATGCTTCCCGGAATTCCAGCTATTATCCCTTCATTTAGATAGGTCACTATTTTGAAGAGGCCACAAGCCACTTCAAGACTCACTAAGGGGGAAGGATCAGATCTTCGCTAGACTGACCTTCTTGATAGCGAAACGCAACAAAGCCGATTCAGGAGATTTCCTGAATCGGCTTTGTTTATTTTGACATTCTGGCTATTCCCAGCGGCTGTATCATTATTTATCTATCGACTGGTCAAAATCTTGGTTAAGGCACTTGCCTTCTTGCCGTGCGTACTTTTACTTGGCTCGCGTGCAAAGAATGCGACCGTTTCTTTCAAGATAACGTTTTACTCTCATGCTTATAACAACCTCCTAGTCTTGTAAAATAGCACTATCAGGTGTCAATAATACGAGGAGAATGCCAATTATTACTGGTCTTGCCTTGCCATAATGGTATAATCACAGTTTGAACTAAACCTATCCAGTACGCTGGTTATGATCAGCTATGGGAGCCATAAAATGAACTCGTTGTGGAACAATATTTTCCGCTCAAAAACAGATGAAGAATCATTGGCTGGTTTTATTGCCAAGGTTCCAGTATTTACCGAACTGGAAAAACGTGATCTACACTATCTGGAAACTCTGATCCACGTCCGCAATTACCACAGCCAGGAAACGGTTTTTGAACAGGGCGATCCCGGCTCAGGAATGTATATCATCCGTAGTGGCCGAGTGGTAATTTTTACCCGCGACAATCATGACGCCGAAGAGGAATTGGCGATTCTCGGCCCCGGCGACTTCTTTGGTGAAACCACCCTGGCCTCTCCAGCACCGCGAACGGTTTCAGCGCGCACCGCTGAAGGCGCTGAACTGCTCGGCTTATTCCGCTCTGACCTTTTAGCCACCGCAACCAAGCATCCAGACATTGCCAACCGAATTTTATTCGGCCTCACAAAAGTGATCAGCGAGCGCCTGCAAACCGCCACCTTAGAGATTCGCGGATTACAACGAAAACTGACAGACCAGCAACACTAAACGATCTTTACATGGGCCAAAGTGAGCCATCAATGAACTTAAATAAAGCACATTTTTTACTGTTTTACTTGACGATGACAGCAGCCATTGCTAGCGGCTTAGCGATCTTTTCATCGGCATCGACCATTACAGTATTGTTTCGTTCCGCTGTTTCTGGGCTGTTCGTCCCACTACTGCTATCAATGGTTTCTGCGTTTCTTCTCGACCCCTTGGTCAGCTCACTTGAAAAACGCCACATTCCCCGTACTCGTGCCATATTTGTTATGTTTTTTGTCATCACCGCCCTGCTGTTCTTCACCGGCAGCTGGCTGGTCCCCTACGGCCAAAACATGTGGAACTCGTTATTGACAGATTTTCCCCGCTACACCTCACAACTGATCGCCTATCTGCGTGAAGCTCAAATATCATGGCAGGCACGGCTGCCATTTCTTGAACATTACGATTTAACCGGTACGGTTCGCAGCACTGCCGAACAAGCTTTGGCATTTGTTCTCGTTGAAACACCGAAGTCAGCCCTTAAATTGGGCAGCTTGATGATCCTGCTACCCATCTTCACCTTTTTCTTTCTCCGTGATGGTACCACCATCATGCGCCGGATGGTGTCCCTTGCCCCCAACCGTTATTTCGAGATGGCACACGACCTATCCTTTTTAGTCAGCCGGCAGATGGCACACTTTATTCGCGGCCGAATCATCGAAGCGATGATTATTGGTGGTGTAGTCGCCGCAGGACTCAGTGTTACCGACATCCGCTACGCTCCCCTACTCGGTTTATTTGCCGGAGTGACAAACTTGATTCCATATATTGGCCCACTCATAGGGATGATTCCCGGCATTCTCATTGCCGCAGTCGATCTTGGTATCGGTGCTCAATTTTGGTGGATTGTCATCCTCTACATACTTATTGCTCAAGTGATTCTCGACAATTTCATCCTTATTCCAGTACTCATTTCGCGGGTGGCAAACCTGCACCCGCTACTGGTTATTTTAGCCATCGTCATGGGTGGCAAGCTTTACGGCGTGATCGGCATGATTATCGGTGTTCCCATCGTCAGTGCGTTTAAAATCGCCTTTATTGAAGTGCGTCATTATCGCCGCGCCTTTTCTTTACCCGATACCGGCGGAGATCGTCACACTTAAGCCAGCACACCCAATAAGCTCAATACAATCACAGAAGAAAGCAAAGCCATCTCCTTATGCTTCCACTCAGTCGCTTTAAAAATCAAAAATTACGGGTAAAAATGTTGATCTTGGTTTTACCACTGGTCATTATCCCGCTATTTCTTGTTGGCAGCCTCATCAGCTACAGCTCTGTTGAACAAGCACGACGCGGTATCAACCATGCAATCATGGACGATTTGGAACATATGGCGACATTTACTCGCCATCTGCTTGAAGCACATCACCATCAGTTCCAAGTATATCAACAGCAACGTAAAGATGACTTTATCACCGAGTTGAAAACACTGGCTAAAATTGCCGAAAACATGGTCGACACTGAGAACAAACTCTACCGGCAAGGGATTATCACCCTTAAAGAAGCCAAGCAACGCGCCCGCAAAATGCTGCAACATGTGAGTATTGGTGAAACGGGCTACCTCTACACCCTCACCAGTGACGGCACACTCCAAGTCCATTTGGCCCGCGAACAGGAGAACATCCTCAACGAGCAAGATGGCGATGGCCGCTTCTTCATTCGTGAAATGATCGACAGCGCTCGACAAGCGCCCTCTGGCACATTAAACATGATTCGCTATCCGTGGCGTAATGACACCCTCGGAGACACTATCTATCGCGAAAAACTGGCCGCCTATCTTTACTACCCCGAATGGGATTGGGTGATCGCTGCGGCGGGCTACACCTCTGAAAGTTATTCCGACCTACTGTTTGAGCAACATGCTCTTAATGACCTGAAGGATAAGATCAAAGAGAAAAGTGTCGGCCAAACGGGTTACATCTTTTGCATGAACAGCAAAGGAACCTTCACTATTCACCCCGAAAATGAGGGGGAGAATTTCTACCAAATCCGTGACGACAACGGCAACGCCTTCATTCAAGAGATGTGCGAAACCAAGCACGGCTGGATTCGGTACCCGTGGAACAACGATGGTGAAAACGGTTCACGGATGAAGATTGTCCGCTATGACTATTTTGAACCTTGGGATTGGATTGTCGCCGTCGGTTGCTACGAGGATGAGTTTTACCAAGAAGCTAACAGCATTAGCTGGAACAGCTTTAAGTTTACCGCCCTCATCACTTTCCTCACCTGCCTCATCTCAATTTTATTGGTGAGCTACGCCTCAAATGTTTTAACGAGACCGATCCGCCAGATGATCCGCGTCATTCGTCGGGTCAAATCGGGCCACCTCAATGAGAAGATGAAGATCAGCAACGATGACGAACTTGGCGAGTTAGCGCGGACATTCAACCGCATGACCGAAATAATTGCCCAAAATCAAGAGATGGAAGCCAGCCTTGCCCAGCAGGGGAAAATGGCCTCGTTAGGCATTCTATCGTCTGGCGTTGCCCATGAGATCAACAATCCCCTCGGTGTCATTCTCGGTTATGCGGGCTATCTTGAAAGCAAAATTGATGAGGATGACCCGAGCTATACCTACATCCACGAGATCAAACGCGAGAGTAAGCGCTGTCGTAAAATCGTCCAAGATCTTCTCGGCTATGCCCGCACCCCGCAATCGGTGTTAGAGCACACCGACATCAACCTGTTGCTTGCACAGATTATCGACTTTGCCGATAATCACACCGATATGCACCACGTCACCATCGAAAAAAACTTTGCCGCCAACCTGCCGATGCTTAAAATTGACGGCGATCAGATGCGCCAAGTAGCTATCAATTTAATTCTCAACGCCGGTGGAGCGATTAAAAAAAAGGGGCGACTGAGCATTGAGACAAAACTCGACGATGAGCTAGTGCTGATCATTTTCCGTGATACAGGCAGTGGCATCTCTGAGGATATTTTAGAGAAAATTTTCGAACCATTTTATACCACCAAAGAAAAAGGGACCGGGCTTGGCTTGGCGATCTCCAACCAAATTATTGAGCAACACCATGGTAACATCACCATTACCAGCACCGTCGGCGTTGGCACAACGGTTACTGTTCGGCTACCCATTGAAACAGAGGACTATCTACTATGAGCGGAAAACGAATTTTACTCATCGATAACGAAGAGGGTTTATGTCGGATGATGGAGGCGGTCTTAACCGACAGCAACTATCAGGTAAAATCCTACACCCGTTCATTTGAAGCAGTCGAAGATTTTCAAAGCGGCGACTATGATTTGGTCATTAGCGATATTAAGATGCCCGGCATGGATGGCCTTGAGGTATTACAACGAATCCGCCTCAAGGATCAAACTGTACCGGTCATTATGATCACCGCCTACGCCACCGTTGAAACCTCGATTCAAGCGCTGCGCAAGGGCGCTTACGATATGTTGACCAAGCCATTTGAGCCTGAGGAACTGCTCTACCGCGTCAAGAATGCCCTCAGTCACAACCAATTGGCAGAAGAGAACCGCGAATTAAAAAAAGAACTCGCTGGCCAATTTTCATTCAAAAACATCATCGGCTCATCATCGAGTCTTAAATCTATCCTTGAAACGGTAGCAAAAGTGGCCGTGCGTGACACCTCGGTGCTCATCACCGGCGAATCGGGAACCGGCAAAGAACTCATCGCTCTAGCGATCCACCATAACTCGCCACGCAGCAAACAACGCTTCATGGCCATCAACTGTGGCGCGCTGCCCGAGTCGGTGCTTGAGAGCGAACTGTTTGGCTACAAAAAAGGGGCCTTTACTGGCGCCAATGCCGACCGTAAAGGGATTTTAGAAGCAGCCAACGGTGGCACTCTTTTCCTCGATGAGATCGGCAACCTCCCCCTTACCGTACAAAAGACACTGCTCCGCTTTCTGCAAGAGCAAGAATTTATGCGTATTGGTGACACCAAGCCGATCAAGGTTGATGTGCGCATCATCTCAGCTACCAACGCCGATCTCACTCAAGAGATGACCGACGGAAACTATCGCGAAGACCTCTACTATCGCCTCAACGTAGTCAACATCCATTTACCACCACTGCGTGAACGCGCTGACGATCTGCCATTGCTAACCGCCCACTTTATTCGCCAACAAAATAAAAAATTTGGCACTTCTGTAGAAGGCCTCACACCTGAAGCGATGCAACTGCTGTGCTCCTACAACTGGCCCGGCAATATTCGCCAAATGGAAAATGTCATTGAAGCCTGCATGACAATGGAAAGTGCTGACCATATCGGCCTGCCGGTATTGTCACAATTCATCACCGCCACCTCAACCATTGCCAGCAACCCAATGCAAACCAACTCACCCAGCGCAGAGGATTATGCCAAAGCCCTCGGCGATTTTGAAACCCGCTACCTCCTTGATCTGCTCCGCTCCGCAGGTGGCAATGTCGAAGAGGCGGCAGGCCTCGCTGGCATGAACATGGCCACCATCTACCGCAAATTGAAAAAATATCAGATCAGTAAAGAAGATTATAGCTAATCACCATCGACAAACACCGCGTTCACTTAAAAGAGCTGGGCGCGGTGATCATTTTGCATTTATGTAAATCTCTCACAGCATCCCTCCGCTTCACACTCCTGAATGACCAACACTTACGTTCATAACCGCGCGCAACAATACATATTCGTAATTAAATATCAAAACTGGCACAAGATATGCTTCACATACCATTGAGTATTAACTACCTCAAGAGGTGATACGCCATGCACACAGAGATCGTCTGTCCTTTTTTTGGCAAAAATGAGGACGATTGCGATATTGGCTGCGAATACATATCGAGCCACGATGTAAAAATGATTATTAGCTACTGTGCGAGCAACTGCAACGAATGCATTAAATTCAAGGAACTTGCGACCCGATACCCTGAAGTTTTGTCCACAACGACAGAGCTTCACATTCAAACTAAAGGAATGAACAAGGAGAACACCATGAAAAATCTTTCCCTGAAAGACACCACTGCCAACCCTGCACCGCTAGGACTTGTTGGCTTTGGTATGACCACAATTCTACTCAACCTCCACAACGCTGGATTTTTCCCCCTCGACGCCATGATTCTCGGCATGGGAATTTTCTATGGTGGTTTAGGACAGGTCATTGTCGGCATCATGGAATGGAAGAAAAACAACACCTTTGCCGCCACGGCATTCACCTCATACGGCCTGTTTTGGCTCACTCTGGTCGCATTGATTCTACTCCCTAAGACAGGAGCTATCCCTGCATCTTCACCATTAGCGATGGGATTCTACCTCAGCTGCTGGGGGCTATTCACTGGCGTACTGTTTATCGCGACATTCAAACTTAACCGCGCCCTACAGGTTGTCTTTGGCTCACTCACCCTACTGTTTTTTCTCCTCGCTGCCGGCGACTTTACCGGCAATCATGCGTTCAAAGTCATTGCAGGCTATGAGGGTATTTTCTGCGGCCTTTCAGCAATTTACACCGGACTGGCACAGGTGCTGAACGAAGTGTTCAATCGTGAGGTCGCCCCCCTTGGTGTTGTTGCTACAAACGAAGCAGTAAGTCAGCTAGATGAAGAAGAAGATGATGATGAAGACCTCGTGCTAAATTAACCAACTAGAGAACTTGCAATTATGAACATTTATGGTAGGGCTGTTTTGCACGAATGCGAAACAGCCCCACCTTAGCCACTAGCCAGTGTAACACTGGTCTTAAATACAACAGGTTGTCACAACTTGGAACAACCCTAACTTTAATATTTATTTCTTTTCGCATCCATGCAAAATCGCTCCCGCAGCGAGTCTGACAGCGCACAGCATTCCACCGAAAATAAAACTTCTAAATTACAACCGGTTACACCAATAACAAACACTACGTCATCAACAATCAAACAATTGGCACACCCTCTGCAATTTACTAAGATAATTAATCGCGGTCATCAACAACATACAAGCTATATCTACGGCGACCCATACCAATCGCTTAAATTTAGTGTTGAAGATCTGCTGTTCTACCAAAACAGCGGTAAGCCGTTCAGCGTTATACGTAAATCCCATACCTATACCAAACCACATAACGCTATAATTACGAAAAGCCACCCAACAAGGGTGGCTTTTTCGTTTTATCCATGACAATTGTTAGCCCGTGTGGTTAAATTGTGCCCCATTTAATAATAAGGAGTACGATCTATGTATAGTTGTTCTGACCTGAAAAAGGGTCTTAAAATTATGATCGATGGCGAGCCTCATGTCATTGCTGGTTTCGACTTTACCAAGCCCGGCAAAGGTCAAGCGCTATACAAGTGTAAACTGCGCAACATGATCAACGGATCACTGTTTGTTCGCACTTACCGCAGTGGCGAAAGCTTCCCACCAGCGCCCCTTGAAGAGCGCGACATGCAGTACCTGTATCAAGATGATACCGGCTATGTATTCATGGACACCAAAACGTATGACCAAATATCTCTCAGCGAAGCAACCCTAGCTGACGATAAATATTTTCTCGTCGACAATATGGAAGTTAAAATATTGATGTTTGACGAGTTAGGCATCGGCATCACCCTGCCTATTTTCGTTAACCTGCGCGTCACCCAATCAGAGCCGTGGGTTAAAGGCGATACCGCAGCCGGCAACAACAAGCCCGCAACGGTTGAAACAGGTTTTACCCTGCAAGTGCCTTCATTTGTTGACGAGGGTGTGTTGATCCAAATTGACACCCGTACCGGTGACTACGTAACGCGCGTTAAAGAATAACAACAGCATGGCCGCGTACAACAATGGCCTTGCGTCAAAGCAGCAGCGACTCATACAAAGAGCCCGAATTTTATCTGAAATTCGGGCTTTTTTTGGCCAGCATCAGTTTCTAGAAGTGGAAACACCACAGCGCATTCCATGCAACGCCCCCGAACTGTATATCGACCCAATCGCCAGCGATGACCACAGCTTGCACACCTCACCAGAATTGTGCATGAAACGCCTTCTTGCTGCGGGCTACCCACTCATATTTCAACTGTGTCACTGTTGGCGTTCTGCTGAACGCGGCCAAAAGCATCTACCCGAGTTCACCATGCTGGAATGGTATCGCAGCAACAGCGACTACAACGAGTTGATGCTGGATTGCGAAAGACTCATTCGTCATCTTGTGCCAACAGGGATTCTTCAGTACCAAGAGGTGAAAATTGACCTCACCACCCCCTTTGAGCGACTCACCCTCGAACAAGCCTTTATGCTCCATGCGCCAGTCACTCTTCAGCACGCCATTGACACCGATTGTTTTGAAGAACACTACAGCCAATACGTTGAACCGCAACTCGGCACAACCAAACCAACCATCATCTACGATTTCCCCACCAGTATGGCGGCCCTAGCGTGTATTAAAGATGATGATCCTCAGCACGCGGAGCGTTTCGAGCTTTACATTGCTGGCGTTGAAGTGGCCAATGCCTTTAGTGAGCTGACCGACGCCGAAGAACAACGCCGTCGCTTCACCGTTGAGGAACAGCAACGACGCGACCTTGGCAAGGCACCGACTGCACTGCCAGAACCTTTTTTAAACGAGCTCTCACTGATGCCCCCCTCTGCTGGTATTGCCCTCGGCATTGACCGACTCGTCATGCTACTGACCGATGCCGATCGCATCGATGAGGTGGTAGCCTTTTGTCCTGAAGATCTGTAATCCCCTACCAAATCTTTGTTTTGTTTAAAACAATCACCTAAACCATCACCATCCCCCCCTCAACTTAACTAAACGCAAACATCTTATCCGCCACTTCTTTCAGGAGGTGAAAAACAGCGCGTCACCTGACGCAAAAAAATGATCTTACCGTACTTGTCTCCACGCACGATCCACACGTCTCTAACCAATTCAATCAGCTAGTTAGCCTCAAGATGTAGAGTTGACCACACAACGCGGTACATACCCCCGTAATGATTGAGAGAATCTAATCAACTAACATCTCTAGGTATCAGCAAGCTGTTCATTCTCACCGTCCAGTACCCGCCTCACAGTCTGCAATAATCCCGGCAAGGCCAGCGGCTTCATACAGAAAGCATCAATCCCTTGCTGCCTTGCTTGGTCTTCATCAATCTTACTGCTGAAGCCAGTACAGAGGATGGTACGCAGATCAGGTCTGATTTTTTTAAGTTCCTGAATAAGATCCTTGCCAGTCAGATCAGGCATGGTCTGGTCAGTGATCACCATGTCAAAGTGATCAGGGTTAGCCGTGAAGAGTTTCAGGGC
>MAXR01000233.1 GCA_001751155.1 Desulfuromonadales bacterium C00003068
TTACTCGGCCGAGTTGTTGATGCCATGGGCCATCCGATTGACGGTTTACCGCAACCTGTTTTTGAAAAAGAGATGCCTGTTTATGCTTTGCCTCCGGGGCCGATGCAACGGAGTAAAATTGCACAGCCGCTCGATCTGGGTGACCGAGCCATTAATGGTTTATTGACCTGTGGTCAGGGGCAACGTTTGGGGATCATGGCGGGTTCAGGCGTTGGTAAAAGTGTTCTTCTTGGCACGATGGCTAAGCATTCTCGCTCAGATGTCAACGTCATCGCGTTAATTGGTGAGCGTGGACGTGAAGTGCGCGAATTTATTGAGCGCGACCTTGGTGAAGAAGGCCTCGCCCGTTCAGTTGTCCTCGTTGCAACCTCAGATCAATCGCCGCTATTGCGGATGCGTGGTGCCTTTGTCGCAACCACATTGGCTGAATATTTTTGTCAACAAGGACATAATGTTTTGTTGATGATGGATTCGGTGACCCGTTTTGCCATGGCGATGCGGGAAGTGGGGCTAGCGATTGGTGAGCCGCCGACGACAAAAGGTTATACGCCCTCAGTCTTTGCAACACTGCCAAAGTTGCTCGAACGAGCAGGTAGTTTTAAACAACAAGGGAGTATTACCGGGCTTTATACGGTGCTTGTTGAAGGCGATGATATGAATGAGCCCATCGCTGACTCGGTTCGATCTATCCTTGATGGCCACATTGTTTTGTCGCGTGATCTCGCGGCAAAGAATCATTATCCTTGTATCGATATCCTCCATTCAGCCAGTCGTGTCATGCGCGATATTGTCGAACCTGAACATGTTCAGAGTGCGGCGAAAATTCGTGAAATTTTGGCGACCCATAAAGAAGCTGAAGATTTGATTAACATTGGCGCGTATGTTGCGGGCAGTAACCCTAAGATTGACTACGCAATTTCGCGCATTGATGCTGTTAATGAGTTCCTATGTCAAGGGATGGATGAAAGAGATACTTTGACAGGAACAACTGTGGCAATGACGGAATTGGTTCTGGACCGTCGCGCTGAAAACCGAGAATAACGTAACACCCACGCTTCCACCTCTGCTCCAATCACATAATGTCTGCTTTTTTTAAAAAATTAGCGGATTGTCTTAACGATTTCCCTCTGTACGCCGAAAAGAACAGTGCACTCAATTATTGTTATCAATCAGAACAGCGTAATGCTTAGTCTTTCGAAAGGGATCGATGAAATCGTTTAAACTACAAGTGGTTTTAGAACATCGACAACGTTTAGAAGATCAAGCTCGTCAGGCTTTAGCCGAAGCAATACAGTACGAACAGGGGACGATTCGAAAGTTGTCTGCTGAAACAGCAGAGCTTGCCGAGATACGTTGTGAATATGAAGAACGACAGGTCGTTGGTATTCAAAGTTACGAATTTATGCTGTATGAAAATAGGATTGAACATAAGCGCCAAGTCTTGATTGATTTAGATCGTCAACTCGGGCTGGCTCGTGAATTAGTTTTGAACGCTCGGCAAAAATTAGGTGATGCCAGTCGAGAAAAAAAATTGATGGAAAAGTTAAAAGAGAAAAAAAACATTGAAATAAAAAAAGAACTTCATCGTAAAGAGATGGCACAGATTGATGAAGTGGCGATTATGTTTAGAAAAGAGGACGACCGATGAAAATTAATATGAAGTTTATCTTCTTGCTCTCGATTTCATTACTGGCATTGGCACTGATCGCGACACAGGGTATTGCTGAGGATGATCAGCTAATGGAAGAGGGANNGAGGAGGAAGCGCAGGCGTTAAAAAAGGAACGAAAAGAACTAAACCTCCTTCGTTTTGAAGTCGATAAGAAACTTGACGCGCTACAACTCATACGTAAAGAAATTCAAGGGTTGCTCGTTGAAAAAGACGCTATTGAACTGGCGAAGGTTCAAGAATTGAGTCAAATGTATAATAAAATGGCTTCTGCTAAGGCAGCGCAAATCATTAGTGCATTAGATCGGGAGTTAGCCATCGGAATCCTTTCCGGTATGAAGTCAAAGAGTGCAGGAAAGGTGTTGGCTAATATCGGTGGCGAACAGGCAGCAATATTAAGTACAGCGTATTCGACACTACGTGAAGATTAAGCTTTAAGAACAATTGTAAATGAAAGGAGGTAGGTTTGATGCAAGCAATGCCAATGATTAATCAGCCCGCAGTGGTCAATGAAGCGGTTGCACCAAGGGCGACGCGTTCTAGCAGCGCGAAAAGCGATGACAGGTTTTCACCTGTTTTGAAAGAAGCGTGCAGCGAAGGCGGTGAAGATGAGCTTGCCGGGGCTGCAATGGTTGCTCAAAACCAAGATACCCAGCAAGAGGGTGTGATCGAAAATCCTGACACTGGACAACCTAACGCAACGCAGAACAATGCAAAGGAGTTTGTTGCTACGGATGAAGTGATTGCAGAAATGTCAATCATGGAAGACCAAGTTCTTGGTGAAAAAGTGCTTGTAGCTGAAGCAGTAACGGCGGCGGGAGAGGTGAATGTAAAAACTACAGGAGCTGATCCAACACAAGTTAAAGATGTCGTGCCGCCTAACGCGGAGCGAGCCACCGAGGTTTCTCAACGGAATCAAAATGTAATACCTGATCGAGATCAGCCCGTTACCGAACGCTCTGATTTGGCCAATAAGGTAGTGACTCAAGAGGTTGCTGTTGCGCCCGTTGTTGTATCCCAGGTGGCAGCATCAACTGGTGGCGCACAACCATTACAGCAGCTCAATGTTTTACCCTTACAGAAGATTGTCGAACCGGGAGTTAGTTCTGAAAATGGCCTCGCAAAGGGTGCTGCAGGTAAAGGCAAGATTATTACTGATCCGCGTTTTGCGTCATTGTTAAATAAGCCCGAGGTTGGTGCTTCGCTACGACAGCAGCAAAGTCAAGATTCCTCCTTGGTAACTATGGCCACCCCGTCTACCGTAGAGACTGCAACGGAAACAACTTCATCACTCTTGAATTCCAACGGTGCTGAAAACGAACCGTCGTTGACATTGTCCGCTGATTCCACGGGGAAATCTGATTTGTTTGGAGTAAATATGCCAACCACTCAGAATGTTGAAGGGGGCATCTCTACTGCGACACATCCTCAACTCTCAACTCTTGACGCTGCGGGAACACAACAGTCTGGTCCTGCTATTGCGTTAAAAGATGGTTCCAGTGTGCCAGAAAGCCGAGTTGTTCAGCAAACGATTGATCATTTAACGCTTCATTCACGTGGAGATATCAGCAGTGTTACGGTAAAGCTTCACCCTGAAGAGTTGGGTGAAATACAGTTGCGCATGGTGATGGAAGGTGATCAATTGAAGGTTCACCTTCAAGCACAGTCTCAGCAAGTTCAAGAAGTATTAGAGCGTAATTTCCCACGATTACGCGATGCCCTGCAAGAACAAGGTGTAACCGTTGATGATTTTCAGGTGAGCGTGGATTCTGGTGAGACGCAGTGATCAACAGTTCTCAGAACAGCGTGAGTTTGTTGCCAACATGCAGGCCAACCACTTCTCATCGCAAGATCGCGAAGAAGGTGTCGATATCGATGTTACTACCCCTGCTGTGTTATCGCAGACAGGTGGTCGCAGCGTAAGCGTACGAGTTTAATGAAAGGAAGGTTGTGATGGCAGACGTATCAAGTATTGCAAGTGGAACAAG
>MAXR01000234.1:0-261 GCA_001751155.1 Desulfuromonadales bacterium C00003068
TTCCATTCAGTATGCTGCTCGATGAAAAAAAACAGCACTATCAGCGTGACACCTCCAGATAAATTCTACCCGCCACTGCGTTTGCCATTTGACAGGGATTAAGCCTTACTATAACTTTATCAATAACTCAGTGGCCCCCTTAATCGGCAGTATTCATGACACATTCACATGACACAGTAGAACAAAATCTCCAACCTGATTTATCAGGTGATTTGCGTGGTGCAGTCCTCAATGGTATGGATTTACGTCAGGTGAATCTTG
>MAXR01000234.1:297-1319 GCA_001751155.1 Desulfuromonadales bacterium C00003068
ATCTTGAAGGGGCAGAACTTTCAGCAGCCAACCTTGAAGGCGCCAACTTTGACGGCGCAAACTGTCGCCGGGCTGGATTTGGTCGAGCGAACTTAAACCACGCGAGTTTGTTTCAAACCAATCTTGAAGAGGCCAGTTTTTCACAAGCCAGCCTTGTCGGTGCCAATCTCCATTGTGTAAATTTGAGCCACAGTCGCCTACGTGAAGCTGATCTATCACACGCAGATCTATCAGAATCTGATCTACGTTACGCCGACATCTCCATGTCAAAAGTGGTAAAGACCACCTTTCGCAATGCTGATCTACGCCATTTACGCCTACGAATGATCCGTGGCTTTAAAACAGCCGATTGGATCGGTGTCGATATCCGTGATATTAATTTTGCTGGTGGTTATATGGTGCGCCAAGAGATTATTGACCAAAACTTCATTATGGAATTTCGCTCTTACAGTAAATTATCCAGCCTCGTCTATTACCCATGGTACATTACCTGTGACTGTGGTCGCAGCATGTTTCGCTGGTGTTGCTGTATCGGCTTCTTACTGGCTGTCTTTTCCTACCTTTACACCTTGGTTGGCATCGACTATGGCCCTTATACTACTTCCATCTCTCCCCTTTACTTTAGTGTAGTCACCATGACCACCCTTGGCTTTGGTGACGCCGTGCCAAAAAGTTTAGCAGGGCAAATTTTGACCATGATTGAAGTATCAACGGGCTATATTATGCTCGGCGGATTGCTTTCAATTTTCTCCAATAAGCTGGCACGCCGCGGCAACTAATAGGGTCCTGATGTTTGGTTTTAATAAAAAAAAGAAATCTGATGCGTTATTAACACAATACGACATCCCTACGTTTCCCTCCACAGTACTAAATATTCTCAGTAAATTGCGTGACCCTGATGTTTCAATCAATGAACTCGCCTCATCTTTAGAGGTTGATCCGGGTTTACATGTTCGAGTACTGAAGACGGTTAATTCTGTCGCTTTTGGACTGACTCACAAGGTCAACAACATTAGCCACGC
>MAXR01000234.1:1328-3237 GCA_001751155.1 Desulfuromonadales bacterium C00003068
CCTCGGTAGCAGTAAAAGATGGCCTGACAAAAAGTAATCAGGCTCAATGGCTTGATATGTCAAATTTTTGGGCTATTTCGGCACGCCGTGCAACCATGGCGCGTGGACTAGCAAACATTCTCCACCCCAATGTACAAAGCGATGTGTTCACCATCGGCCTACTCCAGGATATGGCGGTGCCAGTACTGGCCAATTCGGGCGGAGACCGCTACCGTGACATCTACCAGAGTTGGCTCGGCGGCAATCTGTGTGACTTGACCGAACAAGAGCAGGATCAGCTCAACATGAACCATGCTCACCTTGGTGCTCAGATGGCTGAATATTGGGAGTTTCCGCAGCCGCTGGTCGATGCGATCAAGGGCCACCATGCGCTATCGGACGAAGCACCGCTATCGGTACGCATCGCAGCGCTGATTAAGGGTTCGGCTGAAAACGATACCAGTGAAATTATTGTAGAAAAAGCGCAACGGATGTTTCATGTCGGCTCAATTATCACCATTGAGATGGTTGATGAGATCTTAAACGAAAGTGGCTCCCTCGCTGCAGCCCTCAACTAAGATGGTCTCGCAAAAACGAAATAACACCTGATGGATAGGGGTATAGAGATGAATGAATCAACAATTCTAGATCAAATCGGCAACACACCTCTCATCCGTTTACAAGCAATGGAAACTGAAAACTGTGCCGCAATCTGGTGCAAACTTGAAAGTGCTAATCCTGGCGGAAGTGTTAAAGATCGGATCGCCCTTGGCATGATAGAACAAGCGGAAGCAGATGGCCTGATCAGCCCGGGCGCAACCCTTGTCGAACCAACCAGTGGCAATACGGGTATCGGCCTCGCATTGGTCAGTGCGGTCAAAGGCTACCACGTTGTTCTGGTCATGCCCGACAGCATGAGCATCGAGCGACAGCAGTTATTGCACGCCTATGGAGCGGAACTCATCTTGACCCCCGGCAGTGAAGGGATGGTCGGCGCTATTGCCAAAGCCGAGCAGCTCAGCGCAGAGTGCGGCTATTTCTTGATCCACCAATTCGCCAATCCAGCAAATCCTGCCACCCATCAGCGCACCACTGGCCCTGAAATTTACCACCAACTAGGCGGTAAAGTGGATGCCTTTGTCACAGGTGTTGGCACGGGTGGCACCATCATCGGAGTCGGTCATTACCTGCGCCAACAAAATAAAGAGATCCGAATCGTTGCGGTTGAACCTGAAGCTTCGGCGGTTTTATCGGGCGGCTCGCCTGGACCCCATTTAATTCAAGGAATAGGCGCCGGATTTATCCCTAAAGTTCTCGATACAACCATCTACAATGACATCATTACAGTCAGTAACGACGACGCCATTGCAACAACCATCACCTTAGCAAAGCACGGAATTTTCTGTGGCATTTCCAGTGGCGCTAATCTTTTTGCCACGCAACAAATTGCCGCACAACTGGGCTCAGGAAAACAGGTGGTGACCACCATCTGTGACACGGGTGAACGTTACCTTTCTACGGGGTATTTTGAAGNNGCGTATAGTATTGCGTTCAGAATAGCGTTAATGCTGCTGTTTATTGTGCCAACAACACTTTTGGCCAACCAAGCACAAACCAAGCAGGGCCGGGTCACATGGGTCAACGATGGCGACACACTTCAAGTTCAAGGGGTTGGCACTGTTCGCCTTATTGGTGTTGATTGTCCAGAAAAAGAGACGACTGACCGTGACTGGAAATACCTGCGCCACGGCTGTAGCAATCAGGACCGCTTGCGCCTCAGTGCGGCATCAACCCTGAAGCGAGTGGTCCATCTATGCAAAGGGAAACAGGTTCAAGTACAGGTTAGCGGCGATAAACGCGACCGTTATGGCCGCACGCTGGCTTATGTGTGGCTGGCCGATGGTCGTATGCTGAACCAACTGTTACTTGA
>MAXR01000235.1 GCA_001751155.1 Desulfuromonadales bacterium C00003068
GGATGCGAGTGATGTGCCACGATATAAGTCTTTTTGAGCGAGTTCGCGAGAACGAGCAATTGGATGAAAAGTTTTATCAGGTTGAATTGAAAATTTTGGCAACGTTGAATTATGCTGATTTTTTTCAAACTCTGTTGAGTGAAATATCGACGGTATTTGATGTTCCTTTTGTCTGGTTTTCGCTCATTGACGGCAGCGAGGTGGAATGTCTACTGCGTGAACGTTACGCTGGTCAACTTGAAACAGTCGTCCACCGAGTTGAACGCGAGTTTTTAGAGCGCTTTGTTGATGACAATGGTGACGTGCTACGAATCAATGAAGATTTACATCCCTATTTACCCTTGTTGCCAAAGGAGTATAGTCAAGAGGTGCGGTCGATGGCGATAATACCAATTTTTGTCGATGGCAAACTGGTGGGCACATTGAATCAAGCGGATGCCGATGTGGATCGCTTTTCCCCCTGCCTAAATCCCGTGCTCCTGCAACGATTAGCGCTGAAAGTGTCCATTTGCATGTCAAATGTAACGGCGCATGAAAAACTGCAAGGCTTGGCCAGCATAGATCCGTTAACTGGGTTGTTTAATCGCCGCGTGATGGATCACGTGTTGCAACGCGAATTTAATCGCGCTGTTCGTTATGCCGTACCGCTGTCAGTAGTTTTTATTGATCTCAATGACTTTAAGATTGTTAACGATACCTATGGCCATGCGGTGGGTGATCTGTTGTTGCAGCATCTTGCGACGAACCTTAAGGCGTTAAGCCGATCGACCGATTTTGTCGCCCGCTTTGCTGGTGATGAGTTTGTGTTGATTTTGCCCGAAACCGATTTAACCAAAGCGACAGCGTTGTTGACACGAATGACTGAAGCCCTGCACGGACTTCCTGTTGAGATTGAAGGTTGCGAACTATTGGTTTCATTAAGTTATGGCATTGCTTCCCTGCCAGATCCTGAGGTAGTATCGCACGATCAATTATTAAGAAAAGCGGATCAATGTTTGTATCGCACTAAGGGGTGTTATAAGCAGGGGTCAAAAACGTTATTATCTAAAGGGTGTTGAAGTGATTATTAAATCCGCTAGTTTTGTTAAAAGTGCGACTCGACCGGGAAATTATCCTGAATCGGGGCCGCTGGAAATTGCATTCGCCGGTCGTAGTAATGTCGGCAAGAGTTCGTTGTTGAATGTTTTGATCAATCGTAAAAGCCTTGTGCGTACCTCCTCAACCCCTGGACGGACACAGTTGATTAACTTTTTTGATCTGAATGACGAGTTATATCTGGTCGATCTGCCTGGTTATGGTTTCGCTAAGGTGCCGATGTCGGTTAAAAAGCAATGGGGACCGATGATCCGTACTTATCTGGAAACGCGAGAAACTCTGTGTGTTGTCGTCATGTTGTTTGATGTACGTCGTGTCCCACGTGGTGAAGATTTGCAGATGCTGGATTGGCTTGAGGAATTTAATATTCCGACCATCCCTGTCATTACTAAGATTGACAAAGTGAGTCGTAATCGACGTAAGAAACAGATTGAGCCGATTCTTGAAGCAACCGGTTTGCCCGAAGACGCTTTTGTGTTGTTCTCCGCCTTATCAAAAGATGGGCGTGATGAAGTTTGGGAGCGGATCGAGATAGCGATAGAGTCGTCTTTAACAGAACTTGACGATGAGTGATGAAGTGGTTAAGGTGCACGTGTGCTTTAATAAATAAAGAAGGGTTTATTGTATGGGTGTCGTCTATGTGGTTGGTGCGGGGGTAGAGGGACAAGAGGGCTTTAGTGCGCGAGCATTGACATTGGTGCGTCAGGCGCAGGTGCTTTATGGTGCTCAACGTTTACTCGACCTGTTCTCTGAGCTGTCTGCTGAAAAAGTGGTTATTAAAGATCATGACGACCTGTCGGCAGTTGTAAGAGTGCATGAAGGTGTCACCGTAGTATTAACCTCGGGTGATCCGCTTTTTTTCAGCATTGGCCGTAGCCTGTTGCGTAACCTACCGAAAGATAAATTAGAGTTTGTGCCGAATGTCAGTTCGGTGCAGTTTGCTTTTGCCCGGATTAAAGAGCCTTGGGATGACGCAGTTTTTATCTCAACCGAAGGCCGTTCGATGGCAGATATTATTGATCGGGTGGTGGCGAATAATAAAGCCGCAATTTTAACTGATGCTATCCATACGCCAGCGGCTATTGCCACAGAATTAATGCAGCGCGGTCGCGATGGCTACACCGCCTATTTGTGCGAGGACCTTGGTACTGAACAGGAGCGTATTGTTCAAACAAGCATTCAAAAATTGCCTGATGTGGCTGCGGCAGAGTTAAATGTTTTGATTCTCATCAAGCGTTACGATGGCGACGTTCGCGGAACTCAGCGCGTATTTGGCTTGAGCGACGATGCGTTTGTGGCATTAAAGAAGCAGATGACTGGCGAAGAGGTTCGCGTTGTTGCCTTAGCCAAGTTACAATTACGACGAGATATGACTCTGTGGGATATTGGCGCAGGAAGCGGGTCGGTGAGTATTGAGGCCGATTATTTGCTCCCTGAGGGGCGCATTTATGCCATTGAGCGCAATGATGAATATCTTGAGTTGTTGCGCCGCAACATGAATACCTTTCAGACACGAAATGTGCGAGCCGTCCAAGGCGAAGCACCTGTTTGTCTCGAAGATATTCCTGATCCAGATCGGGTGTTTATCGGCGGTAGTGGTGGCAATTTGTGGGAAATCTTAGCCGCAGTTGATGGCCGGCTTGCCCCTGAAGGCCGGGTGGTGATCACTGCGACAACATTGGATACTCTTGTCGCATCGACCGATTATTTCGAAAATTCTGGTTATCGAGTTGAGGTGTCGACGCTTAATGTCGCTCGAACCAATAGTGATACGGATTATAAGGTGTTTGAGGCCCGGAATCCTGTGTATATTATTATGGCAACGAAGGCTTTTGAATAGTTTGATTATCTTGAAGTGTGTTGAAAGCTGGCTCAAGGTTAACTTGACCACAGAGGAGTTGATATGGAGATAAATGAGCGTCGATCAAGTGAGCGTTTTGCTACGCTGAACTTTGTTTATTATACCCACTCAGGCTGCGAAGAGGGTGAGGTCGAGAATATGGGACGTACGCTCGATGCGAGTGAACGTGGGCTTTTGATTCAAACTCATGTTCCGTTGCCGATTGGCCAAAGACTGATGTTGAGTGTTGGTCTTGGTGATAATATTGTTGAGCTCGGTGGTGAGGTCGTACACTGTGTTGACGATGAAAGCGGTATGTCGAATAGTGGTATCGAGTTTGATTCACTTGATGCCGATCAAGCAGCAAAGCTGTCCACCTTTTTAGAAGCCTTTATCGCCTCTAAAGCTCCGTAGCGATTTATATACTTTATGCAATTACCATGGATTGAGGGGCAGGTTCCCCT
>MAXR01000236.1:0-9057 GCA_001751155.1 Desulfuromonadales bacterium C00003068
AAATCCCTACCGAACATATTCTCGTTGAAACAGACTGCCCTTACCTTGCCCCACAAAACTGGCGTGGCAAGCGAAATGAGCCTGCCCATGTCGTTAAAACAGCAGAAAAAATTGCTGAGATCAAAGGTTTAACGCTAACCGATATTGCGCGAATAACAAGTTTAAATGCTCATAAACTATTCGGCGTTGGCCAGGTTGACCAAGCGAGCAAAATTGCGTACCGAATTCGCAATTCTCTGTATTTGAATATCACCAACCGTTGCACCAACAGTTGTACATTTTGTGCCAAATTTCGTGATTTTAACGTCAAAGGCCATCAACTAAAACTTGATCATGAACCAGGTTTTGATGAGGTTATTGCAGCAATAGGCGACCCAACTCTCTACGAAGAAGTTGTCTTTTGTGGTTACGGTGAGCCGCTACTACGTTTAGACCTTATTAAGCAACTATCAGCTTGGCTAAAAAAACAAAACACCATTGTGCGCATCAATACCGATGGTCAAGCGAACCTCGTCCATCAACGTAATATTTTGCCTGAACTGCAGGGTTTGATTGATGAAGTTTCAATATCACTCAATGCTCCAGATGCTCAACACTACCAACAAATTTGCCAATCTAGTTATGGCCTTGACAGTTATGCAGCGGTTAAAGAGTTTATCCGCTTAGCGCCACGCTACATCCCGTCGGTCATTGCTTCTGCTGTTACAGTGCCTGGTATTGACATTGAAGCCTGTGAGCAGATTGCTAATGAGCTCGGAGTTGAATTTAGACAACGTATTTATAATGAGGTCGGTTAAAACAGAACGTAAATTCATTCAAATAACAAGGAGTACTCTTTATGTCACAAAGTCCATGGGAACCACGACAGGATCCCCTCGAACAAGCATTTCGCTTGGCGGCAAAAAAAATAAAAAGCAACGGTGGTCCGCCAAAAAAATTGATCATGCTAATTGTTGTCGCTGTATTGTTACTCATTGGCGGTAAAAGTGCTTTTTATGAGGTTGATACCGAAGAGACAGGCGTCTTACTCCGTCTTGGTAAATCAATTGGTACAGCAGCACCTGGGCTACATATGAAACTCCCTTTTGGCATTGACCAAGTTTACCTCGTTAAAACAGGCCGTGTCCTTAAGGAGGAGTTCGGTTTCCGCACAGAAAATGCAGGAGTACGTACCACCTATAGCAATCAAAAGTTCAGTGAAGAATCGTTGACCCTTACCGGCGATTTGAATGTCAGTGATGTTGAGTGGATTGTTCAGTATCAAATCATTGACCCTGAAAAGTTTCTCTTTAACATTGCCGACCCGAGAGCAACCATTCGGGATCTCTCTGAGGCCGTGGTTCGTCGCGTCGTTGGCAACTCAAATGTTGCTCAAGTTTTGACTACAGAGCGTGCTGATCTGGCGCTAAAAGTTGAGGATGGCTTACAAAGCATTCTTAACAGTTATGATATCGGCATTCGAATTGTAACCGTCAAGTTTCAGGATGTTAACCCACCCGAACAAGTTAAGGCTGCGTTCAACGAGGTTAACGAAGCGGAACAGCAAAAAGAGAGTCTTATTTTTCAAGCACGCGAACAATACAATCGCGAAGTACCTAAAGCTCGAGGCGTTGCCAGCAGTCGCATCCTTGAAGCGGAAGGTTATGCATTACAACGGGTAAACCGTGCCCGCGGTGAAGCCGAACGCTTTAATGCCATGGTAACCGAATACAAAAAATCACCTGAAGTAACACGACAAAGATTATTTTTAGAAACCATGGATAAAGTTCTCCCTCAGATTGAAGAGCTCTATGTCATAGATACTAAAAACGCGGGAGTATTACCCCTCTTGCCACTGCGTAAAGATATTGCGACTGGAGGTGCACGATGAAACGATTGATTCTACCAATCATTGTCCTAATAATTTTAATCGGACAAAGTGCTTTTTTTGTCGTTAACGAAGCGGAACAAGCTCTTGTTACAGAGTTCGGTAAACCTGTTGGCAAAATTTACACTGCAGGCATTCACTTTAAAATTCCAGTGATTCAAGATGTGAACCGCTTCTCCAAGCAAATTTTGAATTGGGACGCGGATCCGAATCAAATTCCGACGAGTGATAAAAAATATATTTGGGTTGATACCACAGCACGCTGGCGGATTGTCGATCCACTGCTATTTTTCACAACCGTAGCCACCGAACGTGGTGCACAAAGCCGGTTAGATGATATTATTGATTCAGTTGTTCGAGATGCGGTTTCAGGACACCTGCTGACCGAACTCGTTCGTGGCGATGATTATGAAGCACCAAAAGATCAACAAGATACTGCCGCTGATGATGCTGCAGCAAATTTAGACCGTGAACTGGTTGGCCGCGACCAGGTGTTAGATAACCTGTTAGCGCAAGCACAATTAAGTACACCCGAGTACGGGATAGAGCTCATTGATGTACAAATCAAACGGATCAACTATGTTGAACAGGTTCGAAAGCGTGTCTATGAGCGGATGATCTCCGAGCGGAACAAAGTTGCTGCGCAATATCGCTCCGAAGGTGAAGGGGAAAAAGCGGATATCCTCGGTCAGATGCAGAAGGAATTGAAAAAAATCAGTTCTGAATCGTATCGTTTAGCTGAAGAGGTCCGCGGTGATGCTGATGCTAAAGCAACCGCAATTTATGCCGCAGCCTATAACCAAGAGCCTGATTTCTACCGTTTTTTACGGACTCTTGAATCATATCAAAAAACAATTGGTCAAAACAGTCGCCTTATTTTATCGACTGACAACGACTACTTTAATTATTTACAACAGACAACAATTACAAAATAATTACTGTTTGATAAAAGGCGGTGCATGATTGTACCGCCTTTACTATCATTATAATATAAAGCGATTGGCCCCACTCTTTTAACGCTGACAGAATACCGATAATTGAAAGGAAGTTATGCGAAATCTACTACTCATATTCCTCTTAGTCTTCGGCTTAACGGCCTGCACCTCTGCACCAAATGAAGCTGAGATCAAAATACAGGTTGCAAAAGTTGTCTTAAGAGATGGTGGTGAGAAAATATTTTCCTTTGAAAACTTCAAGAAAATCAATGGTCTCATGCAGGAAGATGGCTGCTACATTGCCGAAGTAAGTTATGACCTTGTTTTTCGCAAAGATTTAGCAACAATTTCAGCGGAGATTGGCCAACAAGCATCAGAATCACCGATTGGAGCTATCGAATCGAGTTTTAAGCTCATGGCCCAATTGTTACAATATGGTCAATTTGAGGCAGGTGATCGCCTTTCATATCATAAAAAGTTTGTACTGATCAAAACAGAGCAAGGGTGGCGACCCGAAAGTGAATTTTTAAATACTGGTATCCGCCAATAAAAAAGGAGGATAAGCTCATCAACAATATGCTCTGTTGACTCACACCCTCCCCTTTAATTTTCAATTNNGCCGCCCATAAAAAAGGAGGATATGCTCAACAATCTTCTGTTGACTCACACCCTCCCCTTTAATTTTCAATTAAAAAATTTACTTAGCAGTGTTCAGCTCAGCCAACCCTGACAATTCAACAGTCACCGATGAAGGCTCACCAGAATAGATCACATCTGACAACCCTGTCGCTTTAACCGTTAACGAATTCTCAACACTAACCTGAACCGAAGTGGTTCCCGTAGCCACTAAATCAATCGTTGATGCACGCAAATTCTCACCTTGTAAAATTGACGAACCATCAAGCTGCAACCGCAACACTCCAACGTGACCTGATACTTTTGCGAGGTTCGCTCCGTTGAGTATAAGAGAAAATGCGTCCTCTGCTATTCCAGTAATCGTGACCTCATGAGCACCTATTGCAGTAAACTCAAGCAAATTCGGTAACTGAAGTTCAATCTCCAACGGTTGCCTCATCCGTAAGGAACCATCATTACGGATAACCAGTTGGCCATTCTCAACCTGAGTCATAACACGGTATAATAAATTTCGGTCACCCCGCAACAAACATTGAACTAACTCGCCCCGTTTAACAGTAACGGTATAGGCTCCGTCCACCTTTATTCTATCAAAAACATTCAGTGTTCGCGACACCTGAGCAGTAGCGCCATCCCCTTCGTAACATTCACAATGACCTAAGGAATAAAGAAAGAGAACCATGCTAAATGTTATGGCGATTACAATCGGTAGTGATTGTCGTTTAGCATTAACTTGTGTCATCTGTGAATCCATTATTATGGCATTTAGTCCAAAAAACTAACCAACCTAAACAAAATAAGTGTTTATTCGGCGACTTGAGTTTTGGTGAAAATAGCAAAAAATGGAACATTCAATTCCTCAAATGCTTCACGTCCTCCCTCTTCACGGTCAACAAGGGTAATCACCCCGAGGACAACCAGACCTTCAGCTTCAGCACGCTCAATCGCTTTGATAGATGAGCCACCTGTTGTGACAACATCTTCAACAATCACAACTTTTGATCCAGGAGGTACATTTTTGCGACCTTCAAGCCACTGCCCTGTTCCATGACCTTTAGGCTCCTTGCGGATAATAAAAGCGGGTATGGCTTCACCTTCAAGGGAACTAATCATAGATGTTGCCGTAGCAATCGGATCAGCACCAAGGGTCAAGCCACCAACACCGTCAACGTCATCAGAAAAGTTTTTCAAAGCAGCATAAAAAGCGCGGCCAACAAGGACAGAACCACGTGGGTGAAGAGTTGTCTGTTTACCATCAAAATAAAAATTGCTTTTACGGCCCGATGCGAGGGTGACTTCTCGTTGTTCATAGGACAATTCGCGAATAATTTCCATCAATTCTGCACGTTCTTGATCTATCATCACATCACTCCTTAAATCTATTCTAAAAAAGTCCGAGCTGCTTATCCGACTTCAAACGGGGAAACTTGACCGGATAGTCACCACTGAAACAAGCGGTACAGAATTGCCCCTCACAGCTGCCACCATCGCAACCACCCGTCGCCTTATGGAGCCCCTCTTGTGAAAGATAGCCCAACGTATCTGAGGTCACATAACGATTAATTTCTTCAATACTATGCGATGAAGCAATCAGCTCGGTACGTGTAGGTGTGTCTATACCGTAATAACAAGGGTGACTGGTTGGTGGGCTAGAGATCCTTAAATGAACTTCCTTAGCACCGGCATTACGAATCATTTTAATGATCTTACGTGCAGTTGTTCCGCGCACAACAGAATCATCAACCACGACCACTCGCTTGCCTTCAATCACTCCGCGAACAGGGTTAAGTTTAATCTTAACACCGAAGTGACGAATGGATTGTTGTGGCTCAATAAAAGTACGCCCAACATAATGGTTACGAATCAACCCTAGCTCAAACGGAATGCCAGATTCTTCAGCGTAACCGATGGCGGCCGGGACTCCTGAATCAGGGATGGCGACAACCACATCGGCTTCAACAGGATATTCACGCGCCAATTGGCGACCAGACTCTTTACGTACACCATACACTTCGCGACCAAAGATTGTGCTATCAGGGCGGGCAAAATAAACATATTCAAAAATACATGGTGAAGGTTTTACTACGTCAAAAGGATGGTATGAATGGAGGCCATCTTTATCAACAACGATCATCTCACCGGGATCAAGTTCACGAACAAATTCTGCTTCGATCAGATCGAGAGCGCAGGTTTCAGATGCCACAACATAGGCACCGTCAACAATACCTAAGATCAGCGGTCTAAAACCGTTTGGATCGCGTACGGCAACCATGCGAGTTTCGGTCAAAAAGACCAAACTATAGGCACCACGTACTCGCTTTAAAGCATCAATTACTCGATCGGCTAAACTGTCGCTTTGAGCACGCGCCAACAGGTGAATAATTACTTCAGTATCAGCTATCGTTGAAAAGATTGATCCCAATCGCTCTAATTCATTGCGCAACTCTTGGGCGTTAACGAGGTTACCGTTATGCGCCACAGCAATACTGCCGCGAACATAGTCGACCATAATCGGCTGACAGTTTTTAATATCGTTACCGCCAGCAGTTGAATAACGCACATGGCCAATGGCATTTTTACCCGGTAATTGCTCAAATACAGCGTTGTTTTTGAACGCATCGGAAACTAACCCCATTTTACGGTAAGCGCGTAACGCGGTACCATCAGAGGCAACAATACCACAACTTTCTTGACCACGATGCTGCAGTGCATACAGGCCAAGATAGGTTAGGTTGGCTGCTTCGGGGTGACCATAGATGCCAAAAACGCCACATTCATCTTCAAATTTATCCAACATAAAGCTCTTCTTTCCCTAAGGATTCATCACCGCTAAAGCAAATTCTCGCGAATGAACGTGATTGCATTTTGGTATAGCCACAAGCCCATACCCTCTTCTGGAAGTTCTTCCCTTGTCCAGCGTGGATGGTGGGTACGATGAACATAAGCCTCAGGGTGAGGCATTAAGCCGAAAATACGCCCTGTCTGGTCACACAGGCCCGCAATCGCGGCTGTGGAGCCGTTAGGATTGAGTGGGAATTCCATCGTTGTATTTTGGTAATCGGCTTCACAATACTTTAAGACACTGAGATGCTGATCTTCAAGCTGTTGCAGCAAGGTCTCCGATTCAGTAACAAATTTACCTTCACCATGACGAACAGGAAGATAAATCCCTTCAAGTCCGCGAGTAAAAACACATGGAGAATCGGTATCGACCTTGAGATAGGTCCAGCGATCTTCAAACCGACCGCCATCATTAAAGGTCAAAGTGGTGTTTTGACGCTGATCACCATCGAGTGCTGGCAACAAGCCCATCTTAACCATTAACTGAAAGCCATTACACACACCCATCACCAATTTACCAGAGGCGACGAACTCAAGAATTTGATCGGCAAGGGTTTGCTCGCTATTGGCAACCTGAGCATGACGCAGACGGTTAGCACCCGCTTTGGCACTACCGAGGTCATCACCATCGAGAAATCCACCGGCAAAATTGAGGAAATGATAATCGTTAAGATTCACTTCACCAGCAAGTAAACGTGAGATATGTACAATATCGGCGACATCAGCCCCAGCTAACAAACATGCATTAGCGACTTCGCGTTCGCAGTTAGTTCCGTTACCGGAAATGACAATTGCCCGTACTTGTTGTGTCATATTACATCTCCCTCAGAGGTGCTTGCCAAGCCTCTTTTAAGACTGAATTTTCTCGGTCAATAATTACGCTACCGTCCATTCCAATCACCTGTAATGATGGTTTAGCGGTCACTTCACCGAGTAAACTCACTTGTTGACCAGCAAATAACTTTTCGAACTCCGCAGCATTCTCTTCAGAAACGGTGACCAATAACCGACTCTGTGATTCAGAGTATAAGACCTCAATATCAGTTAAATTGCCTTGGCAACGAACCTGACGCAGATCGATCTGAACACCAAAACCTCCGGCAAAGGCTGTTTCGGCTGCGGCAACACCTAATCCACCATCGGAAAGGTCATGACACGATGCGATCAAACACCCCTGCTGAGCACGATTCAGGGTGCGATAACGGAGTAATGCTGTTGGCGCATCGACGGTTGGCACGGCATTACCGATAAAGCCTAATTGAGTAAAGAGTTCCGATGCACCCAATTCAGCTTTTGTTTCGCCGAGCAGATAAACTTTATCACCAGCACGCTTAACGTCCATACTGATGGTCTTGCGAATATCTTCAACTTTTCCGATGACCGAGAACAGTACCGTAGGCGGAATGGAGATTTTTGTATCGCCAATCTGATAATCATTTTTCATCGAATCTTTACCAGAGATCAGTGGCACACCGAACGCGAGACAGTAATCGTACAATGCCTTATTGGCTCGAACCAGTTGAGCTGCTTTATATTGTCCATCTGGAGTGCGATCACTTTCGACCGGATCACACCAGCAGAAGTTATCAAGCCCAGCAACATGATCAACATTACCACCAACAGAAACATAGTTACGTAACGACTCATCGATAGCACAGGCCATCATGTGGTAGGTATCAATATCGCTGTAACGGGGGCAGATACCATGTGCAGTTGAAATACCGGCAAAGGAATCAAACAGTGGTCGTACTACGGAACCATCTGCGGGGCCGTCATTATCGACACCGGTGAGTGGTTTTTGTACCGTTGCGCCTTGAACTTCGTGATCAAAACGCCGCACAACACACTCTTTAGAGCACACATTTAAACTAGCGAGCAACGTTTCCAGAGCATCATCAGCACGTGGTAAGTCATCGATAGTAGGCTCGGCATGGGTCTTAATTTCCCACTTGGCAGGAATTTGCATTTGAGGTGTCCCCTCATGCAAAAAATCCATCGGTAAATAGGTCGCTGATTTACCTTCATACAGACAGTGGTAATAACCTGAATCAGTAAAGGTACCCAAATCAGTCGATTCAACATCCATCTCACGCGATAGCGTTAAGAACTCTTCTAAGTGCTCAGGCGGTACTGCGATGGTCATCCGCTCTTGCGCTTCAGAGATCAAAATCTCCCATGGCTGTAGACCTGAATATTTTAACGGAATACGGTCAAGGTGCATTTCGAAACCACCGGTATCTTCAGCCATCTCACCAACCGAGGATGATAAGCCACCCGCACCATTATCGGTGATTGCGCTGTATAAACCACGATCACGGGTAATGAGAAGAAAATCGAACATGCGCCGTTGGGTGATTGGGTCACCAATCTGTACCGCTGTTACCGGTGAATCTTCGTTGAGTTCTTCAGAGGAGAACGTTGCACCGTGAATGCCATCTTTTCCGACACGGCCACCAACCATCACAATATGGTCACCAACTTGAGCCATCTTTTCGTGGCCCGGACGACCATGAAGTTGAGCAGGCATCAATGCCGCACAGCCGCAATAGACCAAAGGCTTACCGGCAAAACGATCATCAAAAACCAGTGAACCATTAACGGTTGGAATACCACTCTTGTTACCACCGTGCTCAACACCCTCGACTACGCCATCAAAAATGCGTCGGGGATGAAGCAAACGCGGCGGTAACGGCTTATCATAAAATGGTGATGCGAAACAAAAGACATCGGTATTAAAGATAAGACGCGCGCCACGACCGGTACCAAAAGGATCACGAT
>MAXR01000236.1:9118-9351 GCA_001751155.1 Desulfuromonadales bacterium C00003068
GAGTTGTGCGTTTCAACCTTGTAAACCATGCTCCAGTCGTCGGTAAACTTGACAACACCGGCATTGTCTTTAAATACGGATAGACAAATATCTTTATCGCCTTTTGCAGCGCGGATATCTCTGGTTGCGCCAACGATAAATGTCTTAAACAGAGAATTAATGGTCTCTTTGTTCCCAGTTTCATCTTCATAATTGATCTTCGCCGAGAAGATCTTATGCTTACAGTGCTCACT
>MAXR01000237.1:0-203 GCA_001751155.1 Desulfuromonadales bacterium C00003068
GTTGTTGAGGCCACTCATTGGCGCATTCAGGGCAAACATATAATAGGCCATCTTCATAGGTGTATTCAGATTGACATTTTGGGCAGTTTGGTAAAACACTCATTTGATTATCCAATCGTTGTAAGCTGTTGATTCCTATTGATTTCGGCTCGAATCATACGTTGTGGTCGATGACGGCGCAAGCTAAATATCGTGGCCTTTTT
>MAXR01000237.1:221-1146 GCA_001751155.1 Desulfuromonadales bacterium C00003068
AAGAAGAAGGGCCTCAGCATTTGTTGCAGATTGTGGTTTGCCAACGAGGAACCCTTGAATATAATCACAGCCAAGGTTTTTTAGATGGTTCAGTTGATCGTGCCCCTCAATCCCTTCGGCGGTAACCTTGAGGTCAAGGTCGTGAGCAAGTTTGATAATCGCTTCAGAAATTTTAGCGACGGCGTGGTCAGTGGAGATCGTTTCAACTAAAGAGCGATCAATTTTGATGGTGTCGACATCAAATTGGTTGAGATACGCCAAAGAGGAATAGCCGGTACCAAAGTCATCAATAGCGATTACGATCCCCATCTGTTTTAACGCTTGAACTCGTTGCGCTGCGAGGTCAGGGTCTTCCATTAAACTGGTTTCGGTAATTTCAATACACAGCATTGAAGCAGGGATCTCATAGCGTTCAAGGGCTAAATGAATATCGTGAATAAAGGTATCCGTCATAAATTGCTGTGGAGCCATATTTACCGACAGCCGTATTGGCTCATTGACCAGCAGTGGGTCAAGCTTGATCCAGTGTTGTAATGTTTGACAGGCAAGTTCAAAAATATGTTTGCCCAATGGGATGATTAATGAACGTTGCTCGGCAAAAGGGATAAAGACTGCTGGCGAAATTGACCCAAGGGTCGGATGCTGCCAGCGAATGAGTGCTTCAAAGCCTTTAAGGGTTGACCGTGTTAGATCCCATATCGGTTGGAAGTTTAATTGAAACTGATCCAGCGACTGTAAAGCCAAGCGTAACGCTTCTTCCAATTGTTGATCTTTTTGGAAGATTTCCTCAAGTTTGTGGTCATATTCAACATAATTCCTTTTGCCTTTATCTTCCTTGCATGTGCGAACAGCAATGTCTACTTGTTGTAATAATTGATCTATTGTGCTTTGAGCAAAAGGGGCCGCACCAATACAACTGGTGATT
>MAXR01000237.1:1179-3676 GCA_001751155.1 Desulfuromonadales bacterium C00003068
CTTTAGGGCCGATGCCCTCAGGTAATACCATTGACACGATAAACTCATCACTACTGAGACGGGCAACAAGAAGTGGTTTTTGGTCAAAATTCAACAGCCGTTTCGCCACTTCTTTTAATACGGAATCTCCAGCATCATGGCCGTAGGCATCGTTGACATGCTGAAAGCGGTTTAAGTCGATCATGAACAACCATAATGTTGTTGCTGATTGGGGCAATTGACGTAAAATTTCAAGCTGTTCAACGCAGCTATGACGGTTAGCGATCCCTGTCAAATGATCGTAGTGAGCAACCCACTCAAGTTTTTGTTCTGAAGCACGTTTTGCCGTAATATCTTTGGCCATTAGAAGGACAGAGACACTATTGTCCTTGGTATTTGGAATCGATACGAGGGAGATGTCCAAATCAATGCGCTGCGAAGCCGCATTCATGAAGGAGGCATCAAGCTTTTTATGGTGTTTTTGCTTTTGTATGAGTTGGCCAAAGGCCAATTCAAAGCGATCGTATTGTTCCACGGGAAGGAGTTGTTGTAGGAGGGGTTGACCCGTAGCAGGAGCCATTTGACCAATTGCTTTAAACCATAGGGTATTGCCAAAGGTGACATTTTGTTGTGCATCAAATAGGGCAACAAGCAATGGAGCACGTTCTAGTGCTGTGCGAAACCGTGCTTCGCTTTCATAAAGGGTGTCTTCAACCTTATGACGTTCAAACAGCATATCGTTGGCGGCTTGACCAATGGCGTTAAATTCATCAATATGGATTGTATCCAAATTGAGATATTGGTTGCTTGTTGTCACCTTTTGTAATGATTGATTGAGTGTCGTGACATTTTGTTCGATTGTGATCGAAAAACGCCGGCTGATATACCACAGTAATAGCGCGACGATGATGACAAAGAGTATTGCTTGTTTGAGTTGTTGGTAAATGTTTTGTTTTAAATTAGCGTGAGCGCGAGCGATGTGCGTTTCAACGGATGCTAGATTAATTCCTGCACCGATATAACTATTCCACTCGGTAATGGGTACGCAGTAACTTACTTTTTCATAGCTCTGAGGTGTAAGTTTGGCGGGCATTTGATAACTCAGAAAACCACCACCTGTGCGCGCTAATTCAATAAATTCCTTAACGATGAAGGTTCCGTTAATATCTTGAATGTTGAGTGCACTTTGCCCCTTTAGCGGGCCAAACAGTGAAACACCATCATAGTTTGCGCCAAATAAGCTTAAAGAGCCTTCCGATGATAATTTGTCGAGACGGTCATGTAAACGGTTTTGGGTGTTTTTTTGGTGCTCATTGAGATATTCGCCACAGCCAATCAAACAGTCGAGTGGTTTAAAGTAGCGGACATACGAGAGTTTTTTGAACTCTGTGTCGTCTTGACCAGGCTTTTTGATATGGTAGGTGATAAATCCTTCGCCGTGCGTATTAACTAATTCAATCATCTCGTTGACGAAAAACACCCCCTCTTTATCTTGAAAATGGAGGATATTGCTTCCATTCCGACCTGTTTGTGGCGAGAGGAGAAGTTCTGTGCCATCAAGTTGAACCGCAAACAGATAACTACGGCCATCATTATACAGGGTAGATGAGAGCGACTCGATGATAAGATTTTGCAGCTCTTTTTCTGAAAGTGTTGAGTGGTATTGATTGTACAGATGGGCAGAAGTGCTGGTCGCTTGGTTAACTATCGTCGATAATTGTTGTCTAAGTTCAGATCGGCTTTGATTAATCTCATGTTCAATGAGTTCTTGAATGAACAGTGCACGCTGCTTTACTTGTTCATTGGCGTTGGCGCGAAGTTCCTGCTCAAGTTGATGGGTGCTAGTTTCAAACTGCTGTTGATGAGTTTGAATGTTGATGAGTGAGATTAAGCAAGCTGCGGCAAGAAAAAAGAGTAGANNGGCTACCTTGAGTGCTGCGGCCGGAGAGGGAAAGCGAAGCCGTAAGCAGAGCGATAGTAAGGATTCCAAGGAAGCATTTAAGGGTAAATAATGTCACAATTCTCTCTCAATTTTTGAATGATTTTTATATAAACATGTTTAGCTTTGAAATGAAAGGTTCCTTGCTTCTTATGACCCAAGACTTGTTGGGGTTGTTTTCTCTCATTATTTTTATATTCTTATTAGATAGTTAGCCGTAAATTACCGAATTGGGTGATAACACCCTTTGACAGGAGGTTTTTTTGCCGTTAATGTTAGATAAACGTGGCAGCATAAATAATTGCTGCAGTAAGGAGTTTTGTCATGGATATTAATACTAGCAATACCTCAAATCCTGGATTGTCGGTACTCGCCCGAGCCAATGAGCAACCCAAGGTCGCTCAAGAACTCTTAGGGAAATCGATTGAGGGTTCCGATGAGTTGAAGGTTGATGAAGCGCAACAGGCGCAGATTGCCGAATTTACAGGTAAAGGGACGCTGATTAATACTAAAGCGTAACAATGACCTATAGTCGTTTGTGAATAAAAGCCCCTTAGTGATTCTGAGGGGCTTTTTGTT